>VGYP01000460.1 GCA_016872955.1 Planctomycetota bacterium | reverse complement strand
GAGACGATCGCCGCCATGAGGCCGGGCGTGATCGTGATCAACTGCGCTCGCGGTGAGATCGTCGACACCGCCGCGATGGTCGAGGCCCTGCGGGGCGGTCACGTCCGCGGCTACGGCACCGACGTGCTCGAAGTCGAGCCGCCCCCCGCCGATCACCCGCTCCTGCGGCTGCCCAACTGCATCGTTACTCCACACGTCGGCAGCCGGACGTGTGAGAGCGTCCAGCGGCAGGCGCTGGCCGCGGTCGAAAACCTGATCCGCGGCCTGCACGGCGAGCCGCCGCTGGCCCAGGTCAACCCGGAAGTGCCCGTTCGGAAAGCCATCTGAGGGAGCACGCAATCCCGCTTGTCGTCACCATGCCAGAGACCTTTCACGTCGTCGCACCGGCCGCCCACGAGCGGCTCGTCGTGGCCGCCTACCGGCACCGCGGCTTCGAAGAGGCCGAGGCGCGACAGGCGGCCCGGCTCGCCACGGCCGCCACGCGACACGGCATCCGCACGCACAACGCCATCAAGGCGCTTCACCTCGACGACCTGTTCGGCTCGCGGGCCGGCGGCTGTCGGCCGGGGGCGACGATCCGCCGCCTGCCATCCCGGTTCGACGCCTGTGAGGTCTGGGATGCCGACCGCAAGCTCGGCCAGGCCGTCGCCTGGGAGGCGATCGAGACCTGCATCGCCCTGGCCGACGTGCACGGCAGTGGCACCGTCTCGGTCGACAACGCCTTCCACTACCTGTGGGGTGGCGGCTATGTGATGGAAGCTGCCCGCCGGGGCTACCTCGCCTACACCAACTGCACCGCCGCGCTGGCGGAAGTGGTGCCGTTCGGCGGGGTGTTTCCGACGCTGGGCACCAATCCCCACTCCTGGGGCTTTCCCACGACGGCCGCGGTCGGTTTTCCGGTCGTCATCGACTGGGCGACCAGCGTGATCGCGATGGGTCGCGTGCAGCAGCTCGCCCGCGAGGGCAAGCCCCTGCCGGCCGAGGCCGCCGTCGACGAGGCTGGCCGGCCCACGACCGATCCGCACCGGGCGGTGTCGCTGCTTCCCTTCGGCGGGCACAAGGGCTACGGATTGTCGCTGATCAACGAGCTGGTGGCGGGCCTGATCGGCGGGTCGCTGCCCACGCTTCGCAGCTGCCCCGGCGGCGACCCGGGCGAGAGGCACTGCTGCACGTTCTTTTTCCAGGTCATCCACCCCGACGCGATCAGCGGTGGCGCCTTCGCCCACGGCCGTTCGCAGGCCGAGAACGTGCGGGCCGTGCTGGCCGACATCCTCGGCCACGGCAATGAGCGGTGCCGGCTGCCCGGACAGCCGGAGGCGGAGGCCGCCGCACGCTGCGATCGGTCTGGAGGCCTGCTCTTCTCGACCGCCGAGGTGGAAGCGCTCAACGAGTTCGCCCGCGCGGCCGGTCTCGAACCCTTCGACGTCGCCACCCTCCCCCGCGTGTGAGGCTACCCATGTCCCTGCCGCTCAAACCCCTTGAATCCTGTGCCTTCGATCAGGTCTCACTCGGAGAGATCATGCTCCGCCTCGATCCCGGCGAGGGACGCATCCGCACGGCCCGCGGGTTTCGGGCCTGGGAGGGGGGAGGGGAATACAACGTCGCCCGCGGCCTTCGGAAGTGCTTCGGACTGCGGACGGCGGTCGTGACGGCGTTGGTCGACAACGAGGTGGGCCATCTGATCGAGGATTTCGTGATGCAGGGGGGCGTGGCCACCGACTTCATCCTCTGGCGAGCCGACGACGGCATCGGCCGCGGCGTCCGCAACGGGCTCAACTTCACGGAGCGGGGCTTCGGTATCCGTGGCGCAGTCGGCGTGCCCGACCGGGGCCATACTGCCGCCTCCCAGCTGCGGCCTGGTGACGTCGACTGGGAACACCTCTTCGGCCGGCTTGGGGTCCGCTGGTTCCATACGGGAGGAATCTTCGCGGCGCTCTCCGAGACCACGGCCGCGGTGGCCGTCGAGGCCGTCGCGGCCGCGCGGCGGCATGGCACGATCGTCTCCTACGACCTCAACTACCGCCCCAGCCTCTGGCAGGGCATCGGCGGGCCGGAGCAAGCCAGGGCGGTCAATCGCGAGATCGCGCGGCACGTCGACGTCATGATCGGCAACGAGGAAGACTTCACGGCCGCCCTCGGCTTCGAGGTAGCGGGCGTGGATGAGGCCCTCGATACGATCGATGCGGCCGCCTTCAAGGCCATGATCACTCGTGCTGTCCGCGACTACCCCAGCTTCAAGGTAGTGGCCACCACGCTCCGCCGGGTGATCACGGCCACTCGCAACGACTGGAGTGCGATCCTCTGGCACGATGGCTCCTTCTTCGACAGCCGCACCTACCCGGACCTTGAGATCCTCGACAGGATCGGCGGAGGTGACAGCTTCGGCAGCGGCCTGGCCTTCGGGTTTCTGGAGTTCAACGACCCCCAGCGGGCCGTCG
>VGYP01000459.1 GCA_016872955.1 Planctomycetota bacterium | reverse complement strand
ACCTCCGCGAGCGCGTCGGCCGGCAAAGGCACCGGGGCGCGGACGAGTCGGGCGAGCGTCACGTCGGCCACGGCCGCCGCCACCTCGGCTGCGCCACTACCCGGCACGCCCACCACGGCGACCAGCGGATGCGGCACGGAGATGTTGTCGAGCAGGTCGCGGATCGTGCAGTCCGCGGGCGGATAGGGAAGTTCCGCGGCGATCTCGGCGCAGGGCTCGAGCACGAACCGCCGGGTCGCCATCCGGGGATGCGGCAGCGTGAGATCAGGCGACTCGACGACGAGATCGTCGTAGAGCAGCAGGTCGAGGTCGATCGTCCGTTCGCCCCAGCGGTGCTCGCGTCGCCGGTGCAGGGTGTTCTCGACAGCGAATAGGGCCCCGAGCACGTCGTGCGGCGGCAGGTCGGTCTCGATCAGGCAGGCTCCGTTGAGATAGGCGGCCTGATCGGCCAGCCCGCCGACCGGACGCGTCTCGTGAAACCGGCTCACGGCCAGCAGTTCCACGCCCGGCATGAACCGCAGCAGTTCCAGCGCGCGATCGAGCTGCTCCCGGCGGCGGCCCAGATTCGAACCGCATCCGATCAGGCATCGTGCCATGGCAGAACCCGCCCGCGTTTGTGCCGGGCGATTCTACCGCGGCAGCCCCCCAGGAGAGCAAACCGCGGCCCCCGCGGCGGCAGAACGGTGAAGTCGGGGGGGACATCCAGGCCACGACCTCGGCCGTCGACTGTCGATCCCTCAAGTCGTCGCCCCCCAGGGCTTCACTCGTTCGGCTCGTCCGCAAAAACATCGCTCGGCGGCCGCCTGTGCGGGGACTGCCGTTGGCGTGCGGAGCCTGTCAGCCAGGAAGGGGACGGCCGCACCGGAAGGCTCGCGGGGAGACCGGCCTCGTCGGCACGGCGACTTTCCACGAGACACTTGCAGCACGTCGTCCATGCCCGAAGGCACCCCTCGCAGCCGTTCAGCTCATGTCAAACGTCGTTACCGACGATCGCCGAGCGGCATTCTGTGGTTCTTCTTCTCGTTGTCAAGTGTGCGACGAATCGTGGGGCGAGTGGGGGATGATCACCCGTCGCGCCGCTTGCATCACCGAATTTTTTTCGGCCAGCAGTGCAAGCATCGGTTCGTTCGTGACAAGATGGTGGTTGCGCCGCAGCGCGCGCCTCCCGCACCAGGCGTCACGGCCCTTCTTTTTCAGCCCCAACGCCCGCCCCATGCCGACCGACGACGCATTTCCCGAGCGGCCCATGCCGGCCGACGACCCGAATCGCGGCGACCTGCCGAGCGATCTCTTCGGGCTTCCCGCATCGCTCGACGCCTGGCCTGCGGGCAGTGCCGAGACGCAGACGGGCGAACCTGCGACCGGCGAAGCGGCGGAAAGTTACTGGACCATCTCGCGTCGCCCACTGACGAGTCTCGTCTTCACGCTGCCCCTGGTGCTCGCCTACGAGGGTGGGGTGCTCGTGATGGGTCGCGGCACGCCCCGCAACGGCGCCGACGTCTGGCTGCGGACGCTCCTCGACGGGCTCGGATTCGGCCAGTATTTCCTGCTTCCCGCCCTCACCGTCCTGGCCCTGCTGGCCTGGCATCACGTGGAGCACGACCACTGGCGGTTCAGCCCCGGCGTGCTCGCGGGCATGGCGGGCGAGTGTCTCTTGTGGGCCGTCGTCTTGCTGGGCATCGCCAGGCTCCAGGACCGCTTTTGGCCGCTGGCGGCCGGGGCGGCCGAGGGGGTGTTCGCGAGGCTCGTGGCATTCTGCGGGGCCGGCCTCTACGAGGAGGTGCTGTTTCGCCTGTTGCTGCTGCCGCTGGTCACCTGGATCGTCGCGCGGCTGGGCGCCACGCCCGTCGCCGCGGCCGCCTGGGGTGTCGTCGGTTCGAGCCTGCTGTTCAGCGCCGCCCACTACTTCGGTCCGCTCGGCGACATCTTCGACCCCTACAGCTTCACCTTCCGCTTCCTGGCGGGCGTCTTCTTCGCCGCGCTGTTCGAGCTCCGCGGATTCGGCATCGCAGCCGGCAGCCATGCGGCGTACGACATTCTCGTCGGCATCAGTCCATAATCGCGATGCCGGCGGCCGCTTTGTTGCCGCCGTGGCAGCGGCCGTATACTGGTGGTCACGCGACGAGCCCGGGGTGGCCCGCACTGCGGCGTTGACGCCGGCACATCGCGTCGTCCCGGAGTGCCCAATCGTGCTGTCGCTGCGACCGAAGGCGGGTGAGCTGGTCTTTCAGCTGTTCGGCCGCGGCCTGCATCCCGAACTCTTCGAGACCTGCAGCACGCGGTCGCTGGACAGGGGAGGCTATTCGGTCGAACTCGCGATCACCAACGGTGGCCACGTGGTGGCGTGGCGACAGGGACCGACGACGCTCACGGAGGTCGCCACGGGGGCAGGCCAGCCGCTGCCGCAGCGACGCAGGCTCCTGTCGCATCGGATCGCCGGCGAGCGGAG
>VGYP01000458.1 GCA_016872955.1 Planctomycetota bacterium | reverse complement strand
ATATCGAGTCACTCCCATAGCCTGTGTAATCGCTCCGCGCGCTCGAGGGTGCCGCGGGGTTCGCTGCTGCGCGGTTGGCGCCGCTCATAGACTTGAGACACCCTCACCTCGCTTTCCTTGGCCTTCCACGGCTCCTTCCCGGAGGAAAGGGCCACAGCGAGACCACCGCCCCGGAACCCAGAATCAGCCGACAGCACGGCCCGTGCCGAACAGGAGTGCCTCCACTGTGCAATGCCAGCCTCGACCTCGTGCAGCTGCCTCCGGCTTCTGGTTGCCTCCAATCGGCCCCATAAAGGACTCTCACCTTCCGTCATTCATCCATGCCCAACGCACCCCGGCTCCTGCGGCCCGAGACCGGCTGCCTGGTGCACCTCGGCGGTGCCGCCGAAGCCGCGACGGCTGAGGCCGCCGGGCTCCGCGCCGAACCTGGCGAAGACGGGATGCTGGTCGCCCGCCGCGGCCCGCTCGAGGGTTCGGCCGCGTGGACCCACCAGTACGGCGCCGCGGACAACGCCGGCTACGCCGGCGAGACGCTGGCCGGCGTCCGCGCCGCCAACGATCTCGACGTGCAATGGATCGGCCGCCCCGGCCCGCGGGACCACGCCGACCGCATGGTCCGCCATCCGGCACCGCTGGTGGCGGCGGGCAGGCTCTTCATCCAGGGCCAGGAGCGGCTGGTGACGCTCGACGCCGCCACGGGCGTGCCGCTGTGGTCGCTCGAGGTCCCGGGGCTCGAGCGGTACGACATCCCGCACGACGCCGGCAACTGGGCGGCCGACTCGCGGCACCTGTTCGTGGCCGTCGACGGCCAGTGCTGGCAGCTGTCGGCCGATCGCGGCCGCGTGGTCAGCCGCTTCGAGCCGGTGCCGGGAGTGCGGCCCGACGCCGCCTGGGACTGGGGCTACGTGGCCGTCGATGGCCCGCGTCTGATGGGCACGGCCAATCTGCGGGCCGTCAACGCCAAGGGATGGTGGGGGGGCGAGTACTGGCGGGACGACGAGGTCAACACCGTGGTCGTCAGCGACTCGCTGTTCGCGATCGATCCCGCATCCGGCGCGGTTGCCTGGAGCCGCACCGGTTCGGCCATCGTCAACTGCTCGATCACGCTCGCCGGCGGCAGGGCGTTTTTGCTGGAGTGCCGCGACCCGGCGACGCTGGCCGGGCATGCCGGCAGGATCATGCTCCACGACGACTTTCCCGGACTGCACCTCGTGGCCGTCGACGCCGCCACCGGCCGCACGGAGTGGGAGCAGCCGTTCGCCATGGTCGGCGGCAAGGCGATGTTCTCGATGGTCTGGGCGGACGGCACGCTCGTGACCTGCGCTTCGGAAAACGGCACGTTTCACGTGGAGGCCCGCAGTGCCGCCGACGGCCGCAGGCTCTGGGCGCGTCGGGTTCCCTGGGGTGGCCGCGGTCACGGGGGCCACTACTCCCGGCCGGTGATCGTGGACGGCCGGGTGATCGTCCGGCCGCACGTGCTCGCGCTGGCCAGCGGAGAGCCGTTGCCCGGGACGATGCCGGGGGGCGGCTGCGGCACCTACTGCGCCTCCCGCGACGCGGTGTTCTTCCGCAGTGGCGACTCGGCCGTCTGGTCCCCCGCCTCGGGCCAGTTCTCCTCGTTCAGCCGGCTGCGGCCCGGCTGCTGGCTCAGCGCCGTGCCGGCGGCGGGGCTCCTGCTCTCGCCGGAGGCCGGCGGGGGCTGCAGTTGTGGCGGCTGGCTCGAGACCTCGATCGCCTTCGCCCCGGCGCGGCGGCCGGCGGTGTCGTTCGGCACCCGGGAGCGGTCGTTCATCGACGGGCTGGAACTGGGCCTGTTCAACCGCGTCGCCGGCTGCACGATCCGCTACACGATCGACGGCAGCGAGCCGGACGAGCGGTCGCCCGCCTATTCCGGCCCGCTCCCGCTCGACCGCTCCGCCACGATCCGCACGGCGGCGTGGTTCGCCGAGCCGGCGGGCGGTTCCGCGCGGAGCGAAATCGTCACGGCCACCTTCACGCGGCGGTATCCGGCGCCGGTGATCGAGAGCGGCACGACGGTGTTCACCGACACGCTCACGGTGCCGATCGCCCGGACGGGCACGACCGGTGAGATCCGCTACACGCTCGACGGGTCCGACCCGACCGGCGCGTCACCGGCGTATCGCGAGCCGATCGTGCTCGACGCCACGGCCGACGTCGCCGCCCGCGGGTTCTGGACGCATGCCGACGGCACGCCCGCGGCGGGTGACGTGGCAAGGCAGCGGTTTCTCAAGGTCACGCGGCGGCTCCCGGAGGCATTGGCGGTCAACTTCCAGACCCGGTCCGCTCCGGTGCCCGAGGGCTACGTGAGAGCTATAACCGAGGGTCTTCAGCAGAATTTGTGGGTAGAAAGCCTGGGTTTCTGCGCGGGGCTCTGCCCCGGACCCCGAGGTTTATGAGCCATGGCACAGGCATCAGCCTGAGTCTGTCGGCGT
>VGYP01000457.1 GCA_016872955.1 Planctomycetota bacterium | reverse complement strand
GGAGCGTGGTGCCCGAGCCCGTGTGGCTTACCGGGCCGCCGGTGATCACGGCGGCGCAGGTGATCGAGCCGGTGGGGCTGAAGGCGAGCAGAGCCTGCGTCGGATCCACGGCCAGGGTGCCGCTATAGGTGTGCGTGGCGGCGATCGAAAGCGTGCCCTCCGACACCGTCGCGCCGCCGAGGACGCTGCCGGCTCCGCCGAGCACCAGTTCGCCCAGGCCCGACTTCGTCAGGCCGGCGGTTGCCACGACGCGGGCCGAGATCGTGGCCGTGGCCGCCGACTGCACGATCACGGCATTGGCGGCGGCGCCGGCGCCGGCGAGCGTGAGCGGGCCGCCGGTGAGCTCGTATTCGGTGGCCGCGTTGAAGGTCAGGCCGCCGCTGGCCGTCGCCCCGGACTGGCCGATCGTCACCTGCCCGTCGGGCAGCGGGAAGACGCCCATCCGCCCCGGCTGCATCGGCCCCACCACGCCGCCGGAACCCCAGGTGTTGCTGGTGTCGGTCCACGTGCCCGAGCCGCCGGGGTTGAGGCCGTCGCCGTGCCAGCCGTGGCCCGGGGACGGCGGATCGGGAATCTCGCCCACGATCTGCATGCCGGCGAAGTTCGCCCAGTTGAACGTGCCTCCGGCCGCGGTCGGTCCGGTCATCATCGTGTACACCGCCACGTCCTGCGTCTTGGCACTGAACTTGGCGGTGTTGCCGCCGAGCGTGTAGGTGCCGGTAAAACGCGAGTTGTTGGTGACCGAATAGACCTGGGAGTCGGTGGACGCGACCGGATAGCCGCTCGGATCGGACCGCGACGGGGTGAAGAACGACTTCGTGTTGCTCTCGTAGATTCGGGTGGTGCCCTGGGGATACGCGAACGTGTATCCCGGATCGGCGGCGAAGATGTAGACGTCGTAGCCGTAGGGGAAGGCGCTGGCGAGGCCCTCGAACAGCACCTGGGACGACTCCATGTTGTATCCGCCCCAGAGCGAGCGGGTGCCGTTGGCCCACAGCAGCCGATCGCCGTCGGAGCCGCTGGGGATGCCATTGTCGCCATTGAAGCCGAATGAGCCCGTGAACCGCACGCTGGTGCCGCCGAAATCGTCCGTGCCGGTGTTGTCCTTGAGGACCACCTGGCCGCTGGTGCCCACGTTGTTCCAGTTGGCCACGGGCACGTAGCCCGCCGTCACGTCGACCGGAATCGGGCTGCCGCCCCCGTCGAAGTTGATGCTGATCACCCGAGTGGCGGCCGGCGCGGGCCGGACCGCCGCCGCCATCATCAGGCTCACGGCCACCAGCAGGCGGACCGGGCCTCCCGTGATCCCGGCCCGCTTCGCGACGCTCGGCTTGCTCGCCATGGAAAGCCTTCCGTCTTGAGCCTTGAATAACTCGAACAACCGGTTCATCAAGCCGTGAACCGCCGCGGCGGGTGCCGCCGTCGCCGGGCCGCCGCCCAGGCCGCCAGCCCGCCGACCCCCAGCACGGCCGGCAACGCCAGCCCCGGCTCGGGGACGGCCACCGGGCTGAACTGCCCCGCGGGAACCAGTTGCACCCCGAGGATCAACGAGGTCTCGAACGAGGTGACCGTGCCCGGCGGCAGTTCTCCCTGGGCGACACCGGCCGGCCAGGCGGTGAACGTGACCGAGTCGAGCGTGATCGGATCGAACTCCACGTAGTTGCGGCCCGCGATCCACTGCCCGGCGAAGGCGTCGCCCTCCTGCACGAGATAGGTCTTGGCCTGGTGGGTCGGGAAGAGCTGCTGGTTGCGGACGGCCCCGGCGGGCAGGCCGCCGCCGAAGTTGCCGTTGCGATCGGGCAGCCACGTGAACGTGGGCGAGCGGCTGATGGGCAGGTAATCGGACCCGCGGCTCATGAACATCGTGCCGCCGCCGAACCCCCACGACCACTCGATGTCCCCGATGTAGACGATCGCCTTGAAGCCGTCGGGGAAGGCGGCGAGCAGATTCGTGAACTGCACCTGGGCCGCGTTCGTGTTGTAGTTCCGCGGCCCGATCGAGAGCAGGCCCGCGCTCATCAGCTTCCAGTCGCCCAGGTTGGACGTCGTCGGCGTATTGGCCATCCGGCCTCCGGAGCCGGTTGAGTTGGAGCCGCCGTAGTCGCGGTAGCGAACCCTGACATTGGTGGCCTGGCCGGTGGAGGTGACGAGGTTCTGAACCTGCCGCGGGCCGGTGCCCTGGCCGCCCGGGGCGTTGTTCCAGTTGGCCACGTTTTGGATGCCGGCCGCCTCGCCCGGGGTGAGCCGGGCCCAGCCGTCGGGCCCCTCGAAGTTGACGCTGATTGTGCCGGCCAGGGCGGGACCGGCGGCAGCGATCAAAAACGCGGCGCCGGCGAGGATCGTCTGAAATCTGGACACGGCGGCACTCCTGGGGGAATCGAGCGGGATTCGGCGACGCCGTCGGCCTCCGGCGGCGGCGAGGCCCGCGAGGGCGGCGATCAGGCCCAGGCCGGT
>VGYP01000456.1 GCA_016872955.1 Planctomycetota bacterium | reverse complement strand
TGCCGGCCGCGATCTCAACTTTGCGAAATATCTCGACGAGGGGCTACCGAGCGTGGCGGCCTACGACGACTACACATCCCACAACGCACGGCGGCTGGACAAGGGCGAGGTGGTCGACCTGCTCCTGGGCCTGGCCTTCGTACGCGAGCAACTGCACGCCTGAGATCAGGCCCGGGATGGCCACAGGCGGTTGCGAAGGCCTCCGGCAGGCGGTATGTTCCGTTGGTATCGCGACCCGCGAACACCGTGGGATGAGTGCCATGTCAGCCTCTGCCGCAGCCGCTTCGAGCCGGTGGATTCTCGGGCCCTGGCGGGACGCGGCGTTGTTCATCGCTACGCCGCTCTTGATCCTGCCGGCACTCGCCCTCGCCCGGCTCCAGTTCACCGCCGAGAGCATCGGCCTGGCCGTGGCCGCCCTGGGGGCGCAGGGCCACCACCTGCCCGGCCTGCTGCGGGCCTACGGCGACCGCGAACTCTTCGCGCGGTACAGGCTGCGGTTCATCGCGGCCCCGATCCTGCTGGTGGGGCTGTGCTGGGCCTGCCGCCACCTGGGGCTGGAGGGGCTCGAGCTGGTGATCTTCTTCTGGGCGTTGTGGCACGGGCTCGCCCAGGTGTACGGGTTCATCCGGATCTATGACGCCAAGGCGGGAGGCACCGGCCGCCGCCGGGCCCAGCTCGATCTGGCGATGTGCGTGGTCTGGTTCGCCGGCGCCGTCCTGTTCGCACCCGACAAGCTGGCGCAGATCCTGAACGCGTTCTACGCCTCCGGCGGGCCGTTCCTGCCGCCCGGTACGATCGCCGCCGGCAGGATCGCCTGGGGCGTGGTCGCCCTGGCCGTCACGGCCGCGTTCGCCGTGGCCACGCTCGCCGACTGGCGGCGGGGCGTCTCCCCCTGCCCTGCCAAACTAGCGCTGATGGCCTCGAGCTTCGGCTTCTGGTGGGTGTGCACCACGCTGATCAGCCCCATGATCCTGGGGGTGGCCGCGTTCGAGATCTTCCACGACGTGCAATACCTGGCCATCGTGTGGGTGTTCAATCGGGCCCGGGTCGCCAAGGGCAGGCCCGTGGGGGCGTTCACGCGGTTCTTGTTCCGCCCGAGCGTCGGCCTGGTCGTGCTCTACCTGGGGCTGGTATTCGCCTACGGCGGGCTGGCCTTGTTCGACCGGCGGGTGCGGGGAGACGAAGACCTCCGGCTCACGATCTACGGCCTGATCGCCGCCTCAGCCCTGCTCCATTACTACTTCGACGGCTTCATCTGGAAGATCCGCGAGACCGAGACGAGCGCCGCCCTGGGCGTGGCTTCCCGCGCCGGCGGCCCCGCAGCGACCCTCCGGGAGCCCTGGCTGCGGCACGGCCTGCGCTGGGGGGGATTCGCCCTGCCGGCAGTGGCGCTGTTTCTGGGCCAGGCCTGGAACCGGGCCTCGGACCTCGTGCAGAAGGAGGCCGTTGTGGCCGCCGTGCCCGACAGCGCCAACGCCCGCCAGAACCTGGGCGTGGCCCTCAACGGCCTCGACCGCCGCGAGGAGGCCGTGCGGGAGTTCGCCGCGGCCGTCCGGCTGCGGCCCGACTTCGCCAAGGCCCGGCTCAACTGGGGCACGGCGCTCACCGAACTGGGCCACGGCGAGGAGGCGCTGGGGCATTTTCGCGAGGCCCTGCGGCTCGACCCCGGCCTGGCCGCGGTGCACCTCTCCTGGGGCAACACCCTGCTGACGCTGGGCCGGCCGCAGGAGGCCCTCAGCCGGTTCGAGGAGGCCGTCCGCGGCCTGGGCACGTCCGAGGCCCACAACAACCTCGCCAACACGCTCAGCATCTTCGGCCGCCACGCCGAGGCCGAGCGGCATTACGTGGCCGCCGTCCGGCTCGACCCGACCTCTGTCAAACCGCGGGTCAACTGGGGCAACGCGCTCGCCCGGCAACGGCGGTTTCGCGAGGCGATCGACCACTACCGCGCGGCCCACGACCTCGACCCTCAGGCCGTCGATCCCCAGCTTTACTGGGGGCTGGCGCTGGCCGGCTCCGGCGACACGATCGCCGCCCGCGCGCGGCTCGCGGCCGTCCTGGCGCTCGCCCCGGACCACCCCGTGGCCGCGCCCATGCTCGCCCGGCTCGATGCGGTCGCCGAGGCCGGCCGGGCCGGCAGCCTCCCCCCCTCCGTTCCGGGCGGGCCGCCATGATGAAGTCGGGCTCGGGATCTGAAATCTCCATTCTCGGGAATCGGCCCGCCCGCCGCCGGGTTGCGGCGGCGGCGGTGATATCGGGCTGGAGGAGGCCGGGTTCGCGGTGTAGGTGGTGAAGGTGTGAACGCCGGTTGAAAAGGGCAGCGCGCGGCGGCTGAAAAATGCAGCGCTGAGGTTGGGTTGAATCTACTTTTGGGTAGCCGGTTGCTCCAAGGATCGGTGTGTCAGGACGCGGTTGTGGCCCGTCGCTGCCGCCAGCAGACATCGCGGAGTCGGAA
>VGYP01000455.1 GCA_016872955.1 Planctomycetota bacterium | reverse complement strand
GAACGTGCTGCCACGAACCACGCCGAAGCCCATCATCCGCGCCACGCGATCGAGGATGTCGGCGTCGGCGTGGCGGGAGAGCAGCATCGAGATGTTGCAGTGTCCCCGCAGGAAGAGTGGCACGAGGATGTTCTCGTGCCAGAAGACGTAGATCTTCGCGCCGCGGAAGCGGGGATGCACGGGGTCGACCTCGGGATCACCGAAGTCGACCTGGTAGTCGAGCGTCCCCATCCACTGCCGGATCACGGCGATCGAGACGAGCGACCAGGCGCCGATCGAAAACTGACTCGTTGGATTCACCGTGATCGCGTCCTTCCTTGGACCGGCGTCGTCCTCAGTCGCCGTACCAGATGCCCTCGAATACTTCCTCGGCCGGGCCGGTCATGAAGACCGGGCCGCCTCCCTGCCACTCCAGGTCGAGCCGGCCGCCCGGCAGGTCGGCTGCGAGTCGCGGTCCGGTGCGGCCGGTGAGCACACCCGCCACGCAGACGGCCGACGCGCCCGTGCCGCAGGCCAGCGTGATCCCGCTGCCGCGCTCCCAGGTCCGCATCCGCACGTGGTCGGAGGCCAGCACCTCGACGAAGTGCACGTTGACCCGTCGCGGGAACGACTCGTGACGCTCGATCCGCGGACCGACCGTCTCCAGCGGCACGGCGGCCACGTCGCGGCAGTAGAAGATCGCGTGGGGATTGCCCATCGAGACGCAGGTCATCCGCGGGTCGAGGCCGCAGGCGTCCCACCACGGCTCGCGGGGCCCGACCGCCGCACAGGCCGCGTCGACCACGCGGCCCCTGCCGCAACCGGTCACCGGGATGTCGGCGGCGTCGAGCAGCGGCGGGCCCATGTCGACTCGCACCTGAGACTGCCGCGGCCCGGTGGGGCGGACGTCGAGCGTGAGCACGCCGCGACCGGTCTCGATCGTGACCGTGCCCGGTCGGGCGTGGCCGCGGGCGACGACGAGGTGGGCCACGCACCGCACGCCGTTGCCGCACATCTCTGACTCGCTGCCGTCGGCGTTGAACATCCGCATGCGGGCCGCCGCCCGCAACGAGGGTACCACCAGGATGAGGCCGTCGCCCCCGACCCCACGATGCCGGTCGGCGATCCGGGGGGCGAGGGCCGCCGGGTCGGCGGGCGCTGGTCCGGCGAAACAGTCGACGTAGACGTAGTCATTGGCGGCGCCGTGCATCTTCACAAACTTCATCGTCGTTTCATCCTCCGACCGGAAGCCGCACCGGTTCGGCGGTCACACCGCTTGCCCACTCTACCAGCCCGCGCGCCCCTCATTGGATCGGCTCCACGCGCATGGCGGCCCGGCTGGCGGCGGGCGACGGGCGTTGTGACTGCAGCTTCTGGACGGCGGCCGCCAGTGTGGGGAAGGCCTCGGTCGACGTGACCGGATCGGCGAGCGTGCCGTCGACGTGCACCAGCAGGAACTGGCCGCCGGCCCCGCCGAGCAGCCGTTTCATGGCGGGCAGCTGCCGCTCCGACTCACCCATGATCGGTCGGAACGCGAGTTGGATGTTGCTGTCGAGGTCGATCTCGCCCGCGCCGACGAGGCTGATCGCGTCGCCCGAGAGCTCGATCGTATCGAGGTAAGCTCGCGGCCCCTCGATCCGAAAATCGACAAGCCCGCCGCCGAAGGCGGTGCGGTCGGGCGCTTTGACCCGCAGAATCTTGAGCAGGGCTACGATCACCGGCAGCTCGTAGAGATGGGCTTCCCGCAGCCGCAGCCGGCCACGGCCCGAGAGGGAGTGCGAGCCGGCCCGCGAGCCGCTCACCTCCAGCGTGCCGTGCACCCGACCCCGCGCGGTGGTCGGCCCCCCAGCCAGGTCGGCCCCAAGTCGTGCGAGTTCCGCGTCGGCCAGTCCCACCGCGACCGCGAACCGGCCCGGCTCGCCAGCCGCGACGCTGCCATCGAGTTGGAGGGTGCCGCCGGCGAGCTGGGCGGTGAGTCGCCGCGTGCCGCCCGGCTCGACGAGGGCCGCGGCCGGACCGCCGAACCGCGCCCCCGCCGGGTCGATCACCAACGGCCCGCGGATCGTCGTCACCTGAACCCCACGCCAGATGGCGCTGTCGAGCGTCACGTCGCCGAACGACCGCCAGGCGCGGCCGTCGCTCGTGCCCCGCAGATGGATGCCACCGTGCACGTGCTCCAGCGGCACGCCCACGTCGAGGCTGGCCTGCTCCATGTCGAGTTGCACGTCCCAGGCAGCCGCGGCCGGGCCGGGCACCAGTTCGGTGCGGCCGCCGGGCAGCGACACCTCGCGGACCGCGGTGGAGTAGATGTCGATCGCGCCGTCGACGGAGAGCAGCCCCTTGAGCCGCACGCCGGCGACGGCCTGCTGGAGGCCGGCCGGCAGTGCCCGCAGCACGTCGTGATCAACGCGAAACCGGTCGGCGGTGAGCCGCTCGAAGGAGACGTGCCAGCCGCCATCGGGCGTGAAGCGGCAGG
>VGYP01000454.1 GCA_016872955.1 Planctomycetota bacterium | reverse complement strand
TAGTTGTCGATCGCCCAGGGGAGATAGCCCACGGCCCGGTAGAAGTCGACGATCACCGGGTTGAAGGTGTCGGCGTCGGCCGCCAGGCCGATCCGGGCGGCAATCTGCTGGCCGTGCTCCATCACGCGGCGGAAGTCCTGGTTCTTCAGGTACTGGGCCAGCTTCCGCTTGGAAAGCTTCGTGCGGCTGCCCGGCTCGGCGACCAGCGGCAGGTGGGCGTAGGCGGGCAACTCGAAGCCCAGCGACAGCGCGATGAAGGCCTGCCGCGGCGTGTTGGAGAGGTGCTCCTCGGCACGGATCACGTGCGTGATGCCCAGGTCGTGGTCGTCGACGACGCTCGCCAGGTGGTAGAGACAGGAGCCGTCGGCCCGCTGGATGACGTGGTCCTGCTCCCGCGCCCAGGCGAACTCCACCCGGCCACGGACGGCGTCGTCGATCACGAGCGAGCCCTGGCGGGGCATCTCGAGGCGGACTACGCCCACCCGCCCCTCGGCGGCGAAGCGGGCCGCGGTCGCCTCGTCGCGGGCGGCGAAGCGCCGGCTGTAGATGAAGGGTCGACCGGCGGCCTGCGCCGCCTGCCGTTCCTCGTCGAGCTCCTCGGGCCGGGCGAAGTCGCGGTAGGCATGTCTGGAGGCGAGCAGCCGCTCCACGGCGGTGCGGTGCCCGGCGGCCCGCTGCGACTGGAAGTAGGGGGCGTGCGGGCCGCCCACGCGCGGCCCCTCGTCCCAGTCGATGCCCAGCCACGCCAGCCCGTCGAGGATCGGCTGCAGGGCCTCGTCGACGTTGCGGGCTACGTCGGTGTCGTCGATGCGGAGGATGAACTGCCCCCCGTGCTGCCGGGCAAAGAGCCAGTTGAACAGCGCGGTGCGAACCCCGCCGATGTGCAGGTAGCCGGTGGGACTCGGCGCGAAGCGGGTGCGGACGGTCATGCGGGGCGGCCTCCGAGGAAGGCCGGCATTATGCCGCGGTGCCGTTCATGCGGGCGAGTTTTCGCAGCCGCTTCCGCTCCGCCTTGGAAAGCCGACGTTGGCCGCGGTCCGAGCCGTCGGTGTAGTCGTCGTCCCCGGCGTGGGCGTCGCCGTCCTCGGACCACTCGTCCACCGCCGAGCCGTCCTCGTCGTCCGTCGAGGCGTCGTCGCCGGCCGCAGCGTCGGCGTCACGGTCCGGCTCCGCGTCGCGGCAGCCGCGACGGGCCGGACGGGCGACGCACTCGCCGCGCACCTCCCTGATCACCGACCGCGCCGCCGCCAGCATCGCGATCAGCATCAGCGCTGCGCCGGCCACCCAGGCGGCCTGCGCGAGGATCGCCGCCCGCGTGGCGTCCCCCGCCCAGGAGGTCGCCCAGGACACGGCGGCCGCCGCGGACCACGCCGCCAGCGCCAGCACGATCCAGAAGCTCGTGGCGATTCGTTCCCTCAGCGGCAGCACTGCCCAGGGCACCACGATCGCGAAGGCAACCGCGGCCAGGCCCACCCACCAGCCGATGCCCCCCGGCCCGGGCACGATGCCCGTGGCGTCGGAGACCGCGGCGGCCACGAGGGCACCGACCGGAATCGCCCCCGACCAGGCGGCCGCCGAAAGCAGCACCGCCAGCCAGCCCCAGGCGCGGAAGCGGCCCTTGAAATCGTCGCGCCGGTGCCGGCGCATGAATCGCACCGCCCCTGCGACGACGGTCGCCAGCAGCAGCGAGAGTTCCGCGAGCCAGACCTGCACCGGCATCGCCGCACCCGGATCGAAGGCCGCGGCGGCGACGGCCAGCGTGCGGGCGAAGCGACCGCCCGCGGGCAGCAGCGGCCGACCGAGCAGCGGCCCGCTCACAGCCAGACCGATCACCCCTCCGAAGACGAGCAGGACGCCGAAAACGGCCAGCAGGAAACGACCGCGTCCGACGGGCAACCGCGTCGCCACGGCAGGATGCCGCTCGGGATGCGCATCGTCGTCGTAGCCCGCGGCGGCGGAGGCCGTGCCGCTCCCGTGCTCGTCGATCGCGGGAGCCGCTTCCGACCGATGGCGGGAGGCCAGCAGACGCCGCCGCTGGTCGCGGCGCATGGAAGCGCGGAGAGACATCGGCGGACTCGAATCCTTTCGCGGCCAGGCGGGACGGTCCGTCGTCCCGCGTGGTCCGGCAGCGAAGCGAACCGCCCGCCTGCCCGACACACCGCGAGGAGATTCGTCCAGCCGGCCCCATGAGGTTGAGCCGCCCCGCCCGCACCCCGACGGCAGGCACCTCGGGAACCTTCGGCAGGGACGACCCCAGCGGCACGCCCGCCAGGACCGTCACCGTCGGCAGACTTGCCGCCCGCCGGCGGGCATTTGCCGGGTCTGCCCGGGGGGGCTACGATCCGACTGTCGTCGGTCGATCCCGTGGTGATCGTGCGGCGTCTTTGACCATCGTTCACTCATCGTTTTGGAGCATCCCCGTCCTATGGCCTACACGCTTCCCGCCCTGCCCTCCG
>VGYP01000453.1 GCA_016872955.1 Planctomycetota bacterium | reverse complement strand
TCGGCGGGCTCGAGATCCTGGCACGAGTCAAGCGGACCAGTCGGGAGACCGAGGTGATCGTGGTGACGGGACACGGCACGATCCCCTCGGCCGTGCTCGCCATGCAACAGGGCGCCTTCACCTACCTCCAGAAGCCCCTCGACCTCGGCCACCTGCGGGCCGCCGTCGAGAAGGCCTCCGAGGGCATCCGGCTCAAGCGACAGAACCTCGAGCTCAATCGCCGACTCGACGAGAAGTTCGGCTTCGAGGGCGTCGTGGGGCAGAGCCCGCAGATGCTGGCGTTGATCGAACGCATGAAGCGGATCGCGAGCACCGACGCCACGGTGCTGATCCAGGGCGAGACGGGCACCGGCAAGGAACTCGTCGCCCAGGCGATCCACCAGAACAGCGTGCGCAAGCCGAAGCCTTTCGTGGCCCTCAACTGCGCGGCCCTCAGCGAGAACATTCTCGAAAGCGAGCTCTTTGGCCACGTCAAGGGTGCATTCACCGACGCCTCCAGCGATCGCATCGGCAAGTTCGAGTATGCCAACGGCGGCACGCTCTTTCTCGACGAGGTGGGGGACATGCCGATGGCCACGCAGATCAAGCTGCTGCGGGTGCTGGAGTCGGCCGAGATCACGAAGGTCGGCTCGAACACTCCCGTCCGCGTCAACGTCCGCATCCTCTCGGCCACCAACCGAAACCTGGAGGAAGCGGTCGAAGGAGGTGGTTTTCGCAGCGATCTTTACCACCGCCTGAAGGTGGTCACGGTGGCGATCCCGCCGCTCCGCGAACGGTCGGGGGACATACCGCTCTTGATCGAGCACTTCGTGAGGCAGTTCGCAAAGCGGCACGCCCAGGCGATCCGGGGGATGTCGCTTGCGGCACGGGTGAAACTCGGCGCTTTCCCTTGGCCGGGCAACGTTCGGCAGCTTCGCAACGTGATCGAGAGCATGGTCGTCGTGGACTGCGACGAGACGCTCGACGTGGACGACCTGCCGCTGGAGTTGTCACCCGATCTGCCGGCCGTGGCGGCCGCCACGGCCGCGGCCGCCGGACTGCAGTCGCTCGTCGGGAGGCCCCTCAACGAGGTGGAGCGGATCTGCATCACGGAGACGCTCAAGCTCACCGGCGGCAACCGCGAGCAGGCCGCCAAGCTGCTGGGGATCGGCGAACGGACGCTGTATCGAAAGATCGAGGTCTATCGAAAGATCAAGGATGACAACCTGAACTGAGTCGGAAACACGTCCTCGTCTGGTAGACTCCCGCGAGCTGGGTCATTGGTGTCTCGGGCATGCCACGGATTGAAAAACTTCCGCCGTCGGTGGTCAACCGGATCGCCGCCGGCGAGGTGGTGGAACGGCCCGCGAGCGTCGTCAAGGAACTCCTCGAAAACGCGCTCGACGCCACCCCGACCAGGGTGGACGTCGAACTCGAACAGGGGGGCGTGGCCCTGGTGAGGGTCGTGGACGATGGCTGCGGCATTTCTCCCGAGGAGTTGCCGCTGGCGGTGGCCGCCCACGCCACGAGCAAGTTGCGGACGGCCGACGACCTGGAGCGGATCGGCACCCTCGGCTTTCGAGGCGAGGCACTGGCGAGTATCGGCGAGGTTTCACGACTCACGATCCGCTCGCGGCAAGCCGGCGCGGCTGGCGCGGCGATCTGCGTCGACGGCGGCCGTGTCGCCGAGGTGATGCCCGACGGTTGCAGCACCGGGACCACGGTGGAAGTGCGGCAACTCTTCGGCAACGTCCCGGCGCGACGAGCCTTCCTGCGGGCCGCCCAGACGGAGTGGTCGCATTGCTCCGAGGCCTTCGTGCGGACGGCGCTGGCTCATCCGGGCGTGGCCCTGTCGCTGTCGCATCGTGCAAGCGCCGACGGAAAGCCCCGTCAGGCCTACGATCTTCCGGTCGTCAAGGCTTGGCGGGATCGGATCGCCGGCCTGGCCGGACACGAACTGGCCGATCGCCTACTCGACGTGGAGGCCGACGACGGCGAGATCGCCCTGTCGGGTTATGTCGGTCGCCCCGACGACGACGTGGCCAGCGGCCGGCTACAGCATCTGTTCGTGGCCGGACGGCCGTTCCGCGATCGGTCGATCCTGCATGCCATCCAGGAGGCGTACCGCGGGCTCCTGCTCTCCGGGCGGCAGCCGATCGCGTTCCTGCGGTTCGACCTACCACCGGACGCGGTCGACGTGAACGTCCATCCGGCCAAGATGGAGGTCCGCTTCCGCGAGCCGGCCCGTCTCTACCGGCTGGTGCTTTCAGCCCTGCGGACACGGTTTCTGGCGGGAGGCACGGTCACCCGGCTCGTGCCACCGCCGGTTCGCGCCGAGGAGCCGCGGCCGCACGCTCCCTTCCTGCCGGCGGTCGCCGCCGCGAGGTGGGACGTTGGCAGCCGACCCGCGGCTACGACCGCGACCACCCCCGGCATCACGGATGGCGTTTGGCCGCCGGCCGACCTGGGGAAAACCGCCT
>VGYP01000452.1 GCA_016872955.1 Planctomycetota bacterium | reverse complement strand
GGCCGCGGGGTCGGTGTTTGCGGGCTACGACTCGGCCGCTGCCTTCGATGAGATGTTCGCGTCGCGGGACGTGCCGCGGTCGCACTATGCGGCACTCCACGAGCGCCTGGCTCGCACGTCCCCCGACGATTTCCGGCAGCGGAAGGCGATGACCGACCTCTCGATGCGGGAGGACGGTGTCGGCTTCACCGTCTACCGGGCCGAGGAGGGCATCGAGCGGGTCTGGCCGATGGATCCCGTGCCGCGGATCATCCCGGCTGCCGAGTGGCGGCGGATCGAGGAGGGGCTCGTGCAACGCATTACGGCCCTCAATCTCTTCCTCTGGGACGTCTACCACGATCAGCACATCCTGCGCGACGGCGTGGTCCCGCCGCGGCTGGTGCTGCAGGGGGGCTTTTTTCGCCGCGAGTTCGTCGGGGTCAATGTGCCGCGAAAGATCTACGTCCACATCTGCGGCACCGACCTGATCCGCGGCATCGACGGCACCTATCTGGTGCTCGAGGACAACGCCCGCACGCCGTCGGGCGTGAGCTACATGCTGCAGAATCGCCAGGTGCTCAAGCGGGTGTTCCCGGCGCTGTTCAACGACTACGACGTCTTGCCCAACGACGACTATCCCGCCGCGCTGCTCGACGTGCTGCAGTGGATCGCGCCACCATCGGCCGCGCAGCCGGTGGCCGTGCTCCTCAGTCCGGGCATCTACAACTCCGCCTACTTCGAGCACAGCTACCTCGCCCAGCGGATGGGCATCGAACTGGTGGAGGGCCGCGACCTCTTTGTCGACGGAAATCGCGTCTTCATGCGGACCACCCGTGGCCCACGGCGGGTCGACGTGATCTACCGTCGGATCGACGACGACTTCCTCGACCCCCTCACCTTCCGGCCGGACAGCGCGCTCGGCGTGCCGGGACTGGTGAACGCCTTTCGTGGCGGCACGGTGGCGCTGGCCAACAGCATCGGCACGGGCATCGCCGACGACAAGGGCGTCTACCCCTTCGTGCCCGCGATGATCCGTTACTACCTGGCCCAGGAACCGCTGTTGCCCAATGTCGAGACCTTCCGGCCGGAGATCGCCGCGGAGCGGAGCCACGTGCTCGAGAACCTCGACTCGCTCGTGGTGAAGCGGGTGAACGAATCGGGGGGCTACGGCATGCTAGTGGGGCCCGCCTCCACGCGGCAGCAGCGCGAGGAGTTTCGGGGGGCGATCGAAGCGAATCCGCGGGACTTCATCGCCCAGCCCACGATTCAGCTCTCCACCCACCCGACCTTCGTCGACGGCCGGCTCGACGGCCGCCACGTCGACCTGCGGCCATTCGTGCTCTGCGGCGAGCGGGTGACCGTCACGCCGGGCGGGCTGACGCGGGTGGCCCTGCCGAAGGGAAGCC
The DNA here is from genome assembly GCA_016872955.1 of Planctomycetota bacterium. GTDB lineage: Bacteria > Planctomycetota > Planctomycetia > Pirellulales > UBA1268 > QWPN01. The sequence continues at coordinate 1,093 of VGYP01000452.1, read as the reverse complement.
TGGTGGTCAACAGTTCCCAAGGGGGTGGCAGCAAGGACACCTGGGTCCTCGCCGACCGCACTGCGGCCGAACCGATGGGAGGAACGTGATGCTCAGCCGCGTCGCCGACGCCCTGTTCTGGATGAGCCGCTATCTGGAGCGGGCCGAGCACGTGGCGAACGCGGTCGACGTCACCTTTCAGCTCGCCCTCGATCTCCACGGTGTGCTGGCCGACCCGGGCGAGGCGGAGTGGGACAATCTGATCTCGCTGCTGAGGATGCCCGCATCCGAGCCGCCAGCCGGCGGCGCGGCCGCCGTGGCGCCCTGGCTGCTGCTCGCCAGACGCAACGCCGGCAGCGTCTTCTCCTGCGTGACTGGGTCCCGTGACAATGCCCGCAGCATCCGCGGCTCCATCAGCCCGCTGATGTGGCGGGAGCTGAACAAGCTGCATTGGCGGCTGGCCGACCCTGTCCTGCAGACGGGCGTGGCGGAGTCGCCGCACGACTTCTGCGAGGAGACGCGGATCGGGGTGTTGCTGTTTCACGGTGTCTGTGAGTCGACGCTCACGCACGACGAGGGTTGGCATTTCATCCAACTGGGCCGCTACCTGGAGCGGGCGGAGAAGGTCCTTCGGATCCTCGACTCGCGGTCTGCGCTGCTCGACCTGGCCGATCCCGGCGACCTGCCGATCGCCACGCTCCGCTGGAGCGCCGTGCTCCGCACCTGCGCTGCCTCCGAAGCCTACCGGCACCAGTTCATCAGCCGCGTCGAGCCCGAGCGGGTCGTGGAGTTTCTGCTGGTCGATCCCGACTTTCCGCACTCGGTACGGTTCTGCCTGGCCCAGATCGCCGCGTCGCTCGCCGAGATCGCCGGCCGGCTGCCGGATCGGTGCGACGACGACGCCTCCCGCACCGTGGGCCGGCTGCTCGCCGACCTCGTCTATCTCGATGCCGGGTCGCTCGACGGCGGCCGGCTGCACGCCTTTCTGGCCGACGCGTTGGCCCGCTGCGGGCGGGTCGGTGCCCTGCTGCAGCGGCACTACGCGCTGGTTTAGGCCTCCCCCCCTCGGAGCCCGGCATGATCCTCGAAATCCAGCACGAGACGACGATCGAGT
>VGYP01000451.1 GCA_016872955.1 Planctomycetota bacterium | reverse complement strand
GAGCGGCCCACCGCCGGACCCAGCGACGTTGCCGCCGCAGCCGTGTCCAAGGATCGTGCGGAGCATCATCGGAACGTTGATGTACGCAGCGAGGTGCACAAGGCCAGACCTTGCTTTTCCAATTTCGCGGCTGGCAAGGTACGTCGACAAGTGGAGCGACCCATGGACCGAGAAGGAGCTCCACCACATTCTTGCTTATGTGTACGGGTCGTGCGGCAGAGTGCTTTGTTTCAAGTGGATGAAAGACTTGTGGGAGGAGCTGTGGTTGAAGATGAGCAGCGACGCCAACCTCGCGGCCACCCGTTCGGAAGGAGGCCATTACATCAGGCTGGTGGGTGCCTTGGGCACCGCTTTACCGCTGGAGTGGCGGAGCCGCTTGCAGCGGCTAACAGCAACATCAAGTGCGGAGTCGGAGCTGATGGAGCTCAGCGACGCAACGAAGGCAGTGTTGAGGCTGGCGGGCGTGCTCGACCATTGCAGAATGACACCCATCCCCATGGTGGGCGAGGTGGACAACGACGCAGTGCGGCTTGCGGTCCACCGAGGAGCGTCCTTGAAGTTGGGACACATGCGGAAGCATGCACAGTGCAATTTGCAGTTCTTGAAGGAGTCAGGCGTCGAGATTCGCCGGGTGGACACGACGGAGAACCCGGCGGACATCTTTACGAAAATCGTGTCGGTACAGCGGCTGGAGTGGCACATGTGCCACTTCACCGGCCAGCAGCAAATCAAAAACGAGCACGGGAGCATCATCGGTGCTTGCCATGCGAAGCACAGTGATTCATGCAGCAGGTGCGGCTTGACAGACGTTGGGTGCCCAGTGCAGGTGCTTAGTTGTAACTGCATCAAGGCGGCTCGCCTTGCGATGTTGTTGACTTGGGCGGCTTGTGCGCAGGTCGCCAGCGCGGACGGCGAAGTTGGCAGAAGCGGCGGCGACTTTTCGCGGCTCATTGTGGGCCTGCTTGCGGCGGCGCTTGTTGCAAGTTGGCTGGTCTGCGCGGTGCTCGGGCGGACGCAGCCTGGCGAGACGGGCGGCGGACCGGAACGTGACGAGGAGAATTTTGTTTTGGTGAGCGAGCTTGAGCAGGAGGCAGTTACGGGCGAACTTCAACGTATGCACGGAAGGCTGGAGCAGCAGAGCCAGCACTTGAGCGACCAGGCCGCTCAGATCGACGCGCAGGCTCAATACATTCAACTGCAGCATGCTGAAATTCATGACTTGGCAGGGAGGCTTGCCAGGATGACAATTGCGGGGCGGAGCTCTGCATCGGCGGCGGCGGCGGCAGTGCCGGCGCCGGCGGCGGCGATCGTGAAAAGGTTGCCGCAGTGTGGACACCCTTGTTGTAAGCGGATCGTGATGAGGGACGGCATGCAGGTGCTTGTTGCGGCAGCACACGGTGAGCGTTTTCATCCGAGTCCCGATTGCTCGAGCGTCAAGAGCAAAATTGTGACGAGGTACATTTGGACAGGTGGAGGTCTAACGCCAATGCCAAATGGTTGAGTTGAAGACGTAGGGAAAGGTTGTCTGACCTTGTCGTCGGGACGACCGAAGCCCTAAGAAGACAAAGAGGCAGCAAAACAAAACTCATTTCGAAGCCGTTGTCGGGGACAGCTATGCGGCCGAGAAGAGAAGCCTATGAGAAAAGCCGAGAGGAGGAGACGGGAGGAGACATCTGAGCGGACAGGGCTGAGTTAGCCAGCCGATGTGCTTAGGCATGTTTCCAGCAAAGACAGCCTCAAAGAGGCGAAAACCATTTCGCACTTGAGTCCGCCTTTGGGCGGCGTGCGGAAACACCCCTGTTTTCCCCGTCTAGGAACAGCGTCAGGTGCCCGTGTTGTTTAGCATATGTGCTTGTGAAGTGTGCTACGTGTGCGTGTGTGCTCCGTAGCCTTTAAGGCTCAAGTTCAAATCCACTCGCCCCTTGGGGGAGAGGGAGTGGTCGGGTTCGTCTCACAAACGAAGCAGAAGCATGGAGGCACGGTCGACGCGGAGGTAAGAAAACAAAACAGATTACCAGCGCCATGGAACCGTCCCTTGACGGGGATGTTTTCGCCACGCAGGTTATGAGCCCAAGAGGTCAGGCCGCTGCAGTGGGCGTGCCGGTGCCAGCAGACGGCGCCGGCGACAGCAGCTTTCTTAGCGTGTTCTCAGCGCCGCCGTCGCCGACAAGAGCGACGGGCGACGCAGCTGTTGCAGAAGCCTCGTTGATCAACGGAGTTGACGGAGGGCACGGCGCCACCGACGGCGCCGGTGCTGACGACGGCGCGCAGCAGGACGAAGAGGGCACCGAGCGCCTAGTCAGGTTGCTGGTCAGTGCTTTGAAGAACGAAGGCACACCGAAGGTCTCTTTGAGGTTAGCAAAGATGCCGACGTCAGGCGACCACGCCTTACCGTCGGTGAAAGAGTGGACACAGTGGTATGACGTGAAATTCAGGAGCTGGGCCGGGGCTCAGCAGACTGGCTTCGCGGAGGCCGTGGAC
>VGYP01000450.1 GCA_016872955.1 Planctomycetota bacterium | reverse complement strand
ACCATGCCTCCCTGCACGACGCCGGCCGCACCCTTGCCGCCGCCGGCAGGCTCGGTCAGCACCAGGTGGATCCGCCCCTCGCCGTAGGAGAGCTCGAGTAGGCCGCCGTCGATCGGCGCCCAGGCCGGGCTCCGCACCCGCAGCAGTTCGGCGGGCGAACGGTCGAAGGCGTTGGTGATCCAGAAGGCCGGCGGCGTCATCGCGGCGTCACTCGAATCGGTCACGTCGTGATACCCGAACATGTTGCCGTAGAAGCCACCGGGGCGAACGTGATTGATGCGGTTCTTCGGATTCCAGTGCCCCTCCTGGTCGGTCACCCAGAAGGTGCCGTCATCCTCCACGCAGACGCCATTGGCTGCCCGGAAGCCGGTGGCCACGATGTCGGTGGCCGTGCCGTCACGACTCACCTTGAGCAGCGTGCCGTGGTGGGGCACCACCGCCGGGAGTGCATGGCGGGCACTCTTGGCGTAGTAGAGATTGCCGGCCGCGTCGGTCTCCAGGCCCATCGCGAACTCGTGGAAGTGCTCCGTGACCTGATGGTCGTCGTTGAAGGTGTCGTACCGGTCGGTCATCCCGTCGCCGTCGAGATCGACGAGTCTCACGATGCGGTCCCGGCAGCCGACGTGGATCGCGCCGTCGATCACCTTCACGCCGAGCGGCTGAAAGAGCCCCGAGGCGATCCGCCGCCAGGCGAGCCGGCCCTCCGCGGCCGACACCCCCGCCGCCCGCCAGACGTCGCCGTCCCACGACGACACCACCACCTCGTCGGGGCCCGTGAAGTCGAGCCCCGAGAACCTGACCTGGGCGTTCCAGGGATTGGCCTCCGGCGCCGAGAGCACGTCGACCGAGAAGGGCTCATCGTCGCGACCACGGGCGATCGGCGTCTCGACCACCGCGGCCCAGAGCCGCGGGGCCGGTCGGCCCACGAGCGTCCGCGGCGAAGCCGGCGGCGGCAGCCGCGCGGCGTGCCCGGCGAGAGCGGCGGCATCCACGGCCGCGACTGCCACCGCGACGTCGATCGCCTCGTCGCCACCCGGAATGAGCAGGTCGACGTGTCCGTCGCGAACCTCGATCCGCGGACCGGACGAGCCGTGGGCCGGACCGATCACCGCGGCCGCGGCCGGCACCGCGGTCAGTCGCACGGCCAACTCGCGTGCGCGCGGCCCGAGCGAGAAGGATCGCACGAGCACCGGCCGCGGGCCGCCGTCAGCGGCGAGTGGCAGCCCCGCCGACGGGCTCTCGAGCACGGGCGTCTCCCCGACCTGGTAGTCGAGCACGATTCCGCTGCGGGGCTCGGCGGCCGTGCCTCCGAGCCCGACGTGATGCAACGCCTTCATCCTGAGGTGCGCACGCGGCAGCGGACCGTAGGGCCTGCCGTCGCGGCCCAGCGGTCGGGGATCGGCAAACGAGTCCGTCTGCGGCTCCGCCCAACCGGGCATCGTCGGCAGCGCCGCCTCGACGCGGCCCGCGATCCGCGGGTGCACCTGGTGGCGGCCGTCGAAGTTGATGCCGCCCCAGTCGATGAACTGCTCGCCGCTCCAGAAGGCGGCGGCCCGGAGCGTGTCGAGTTCGTAGAGCACCCACGCATGGCCGCGGCCGACGCCGCCGGGCCCGTCATCGAGCCGGATCGCGAGACCCTTGCGGGCGATGTTGCCGCCGCCGTTACCCACCTCAAACGTGCCGGCCAGGAAGGGCCCGTAGTCGTGCAGCCGCCAGGGCTCGATCGTGGAGGGCTCGGGACCGCGGCTGGTGCCGGCCGGAAGCGACGCGAGGTAGGCCGGGGTGACGGCGGTGTACCAGGCGGCGTTCTTGTCCTTGAGAAAGGTTTCCCGCAGGTAGTGGATCACATCGTACTTCTGGCTCGGCACCATCCACGCCTGGGCCACCATCATGCCGTTGCCGTAGGTGAGCGTGCGGTAGAGGGCGTAGGGATCGCTGCCGGCCTTGAAGGTGCCGTCGGCGAACCGCGGCGCCGTCGGCAGCGAGCCCGGCTGGTCGAGCGTGCCGTGGCAGTTGGCGCAGACGCGGCCGTAGATGGACCCTCCCCGCTCGAACGCAGCCCGCGACTTCCCCGGGTCGTTCCAGTCGGCGATGAATGCCCCGTGGTCGATCTCACGCTCGTAGGCCGCCGGGGCCTGCGCCGCCAGGAGCAGCGGATCGGGGGCGAGCTGGGCCGCCCGCGCCGGTCCACCGGCGGCCACGGCGGCGAGGTAGGCGACGAGGTCGAGGAACTGCTGCCGGTCGGCGAGCAGGTTGGCGAGGCCGGCCGGCATCAGCGAGGCCGTCGCCGGCACCCGCTCCTCGATGTCCGCAACGGGAATCGCCATCTCGCGGCCACCCGCAGCCACGTCGCGAAGCACGATCTCCGCCGGCGTCTCCCGGGCGAGCAGGCCGGAGATGCTCTTGCCCTCGGTGGTGATCACGGTCACGCCGCGATATTCGGGCCGCACGGCAGCCGAGGGCTCAAGCACCGACTCCACCAGG
>VGYP01000449.1 GCA_016872955.1 Planctomycetota bacterium | reverse complement strand
GGTCGCGCTGCCCGAGGGCTTCCAGCCCCACTCGAAGATCCGCAAGTTTCTTGACGCCCGCCTGCAGATGGCCCGTGGCGAGATCCCGCTGGATTGGTCGGCGGCCGAGGCCCTGGCCATGGGCACGCTGGCCACCCAGGGGCTCCGGATCAGGCTTTCAGGACAGGACAGCCAACGGGGCACCTTCAGCCATCGCCACGCGGTGATCCACGACGCGGTCACCGACGAGACCTGGTGCTCGCTAGAGCATCTGTCGCCCGACCAGGCGCCGGTGGAGATCTACAACAGCCCGCTGTCGGAAGCGGGCGTGCTCGGCTTCGAGTACGGCTATAGCCTCGACTGCCCCGATGGGCTGGTGATGTGGGAGGCGCAGTTCGGCGACTTCGTCAATGCCGCCCAGGTGGTGATCGACCAGTTCATCGTCAGCGCGGAGGACAAATGGAACCGCCTGTCGGGGATCGTGCTGCTGCTGCCGCACGGCTTCGAGGGGCAGGGGCCGGAGCACTCGAGCGCTCGACTGGAGCGGATCCTGCTCTCGGCGGCTAAGGACAACATCCAGGTCGTGCAGCCGACCACGCCCGCCCAGATGTTCCACTGCCTCCGTCGGCAGGTGCTTCGTGTCTGGCGGAAACCGCTCGTCGTGATGACGCCCAAGAGCCTGCTGCGGCATCCGGGCTGCGTCTCGACGCTCGAGGACCTGGCGGGCGGCGAGTTCTGCCGTGTGATTCCCGACGCGGCCGGGAGCAATCCGCGGGACATCCGTCGGGTGCTGCTGTGCACCGGCAAAGTGGCCTACGAACTGGAGAAGCGGCGGCAGGAGTTGGGCCGGCGGGACGTGGCGATCGTGCGGGTCGAGCAGCTCTACCCGCTGCCGCGGAAGCCGCTGGAGGCCACCCTTGCCGGCTACGCGGCGGGCACGCCTGTGGTCTGGGTCCAGGAGGAGCCCGAGAACATGGGCGCCTGGCGTTTTCTGAGAATCCACTTCGGGGACAAGCTCTGCGACCGGCTGCCCTTTTCCGGGGTCTGTCGGCAAAGCGCGGCCAGTCCGGCGACCGGTTCGAAGAAGAGTCACGACCTCGAACAGAACGAACTTCTGACCGCCGCCTTCACCTGTTGAGCGTCCTGGATCCCTCCGCCCCTTTTTCAGCATTTCTACGATGGCCATCGAATTGCGTGTCCCCGAGGTCGGCGAGTCGGTCACCGAGGTGATGATCGGCACCTGGAAGAAACGGGAGGGTGACGCCGTCGCCATCGATGACGCCATCGTCGAGATCGAGAGCGACAAGGCGACCGTGGAACTGCCCGCACCGATCGGTGGCACGATCACGAAGGTGGTCAAGGCCAGCGGTGAAAAGGCCGTCGTCGGCGAGGTGATCGGCTACCTGGAGCCGGTCGGCGCGCCGGCGGCGCATCCTGCCGCAGGACCGACGCCGCCGCCGTTCGTGGACGTCCGTCGAACCGAGGGCCGCACGGTGATCGGTTCGGTGCAGTCGCCCGCCGCCCAGCCCGCCGTTCGCGTGATGCCGGCCGCCGCCCGGGTGCTCGCCGAGGCCGGGGCGACTGCCGCCGGCGTGGCGGGCAGCGGCCCGGGCGGCCGCGTCACCAAGCAGGACGCCGTGCAGGCGGTCGCGAAGCCCGCGCCGCCGCCTCCAGCCGAGGTCTGCCCCGCGGCCGGGCCGCTCGCGGCGGCGGGATCCCGCGAGGAGCGGTTCCAGCTGATCAGCCCGATCCGACGCCGAATCGCCGATCGCCTGGTGGAGGCCCAGCAGCAGGCGGCCTTGCTGACGACCTTCAACGAGGTCGACATGTCGGCGGTCATGGAGCTCCGCAAGAAGTTCAAGGACCTCTTCCAGGAGCGGTATGGAGCGAAGCTCGGCTTCATGTCGTTCTTCGTGCGGGCGTCGGTGGAGGCGCTGCGGGCCGTCCCGCAGGTGAATGCCGAGTATCGCGATCCCCACATCGTATACCGCGATTACTACGACATCGGCATCGCCGTGGGCGGCGGCAAGGGGCTGGTCGTGCCGGTGCTGCGGAACGCCGAGGCGATGTCGTTCGCGCAGATCGAGCTCGCCATCGGTGACTTCGCGCGGCGGGCGGGCGACAACAAACTCAAGCTGGAGGAACTCCAGGGAGGCACGTTCACGATCTCCAATGGGGGCGTCTACGGATCGATGCTCTCCACGCCGATCATCAATCCGCCGCAGAGCGGCATCCTCGGCCTGCACGCGATCCAGGATCGACCGGTCGCGGTGGCGGGCCAAGTGGTGATCCGGCCGATGATGTTCCTGGCACTTACCTACGACCACCGGCTCGTGGACGGCCGGGAGGCCGTGACCTTCCTCAAGCGGATCAAGGACACGATCGAGGATCCGAGTCGGCTGATGCTGGAAGTGTGACGGTGGGCGGGCGTTTCGTGGTCCTTCGGGTTTTGTGGGTCGGATGGATGGACAACCCTCACAAAACGTTAGGGGACCTATTATGACGGCAGCCG
>VGYP01000448.1 GCA_016872955.1 Planctomycetota bacterium | reverse complement strand
GCTCCTCGTGGTCAAGCCCCTGATCGAGGGCTGGCTGAAGAGGCCCGACCCTCACCCGCTGTGCGGCATGGTCTACCCGTCAGATCCACGGTTCGCCGCGCTCGACGCGGTGGAGGAGGCCCGTGGGAAGGCCCAGGTGGGCGGTTTGGCGAGTGTCTCCGCCTATTGGGCACTGCTCGCCGCCGGTGACGACCTCCCGCAGGCATGCCTCGGCAAACTTCGCCAGGAGGCGGTTGAGCTCATCGCTGCCACGTCGCTCACGCTGCCGGCGCAGCTGCGGGAGGAGCCGATGCCCCGTCGCACGCAGCTCGAGTTGCTGCAGGAAGCGTTTCACCTCGCCACTGCCGCGGACGAGGTCGTCCCGGGCAGCTGTCAGCGGGTGGCCGGCCTGCTGTTGCGGCAGCTCGAGGCCCGTGGCGAGGTGCCCAAGCCGCGGCCATCACGGCCGATCACGAAGGAGTCGCCCGCACCGCCGGCCCCGGCCGCGGCCGGCGACGCTCCCGTCGTGGAGGAGCCCGCGCGGTCCCCGTGACGCTGTTTCCACGCCCAACGACTGCCCCCCTCGAGGAGTCTTCCCCATGCCCCACGTTCTGTCGCTCGCACCGTCACGAGCGGTGGCCGCTCTCCGTGGCTTCGTCGCCATGCTCGGCCCCGTCGCGGGCCTTTTCGCCGTGGCGGCGAGTTGCTCGCCGGCATCGGCCGCCGATTCGCGGGTGATCTACATGGTGATCCAGGCCGAGCCCGAGACGACGATGGGCGAGGTCAAGGAAAAGTTCGAACTGGCCCGTCAGGCCACCACCGGATGCAACGTGCGCGAGGTGTTGATCGAGCCGATCGACCCGCAGACCTTCACGATCCTGCGGTCGATCCTGCAGCGCGGCCTGGGGGCGGTGCAGGAGCAGCAGCCGGCCACCGTCGAGCTGGTCCGACCCATGGTGGGGGTCGACTCCGGCTGGAGCATCGACTTGGGCAACCCTTTCGAGTTGATCGAGAGCGTGTTGATCACCCTGCCCGGGCAGCCCGGCGGCAAGGAAGGGGGCGAGGAGGCGGTGCGGGTGACGGTGCCCGGACCGAATCCGGAGGGCTATTCGCTCAAGTTCCACTCGCCAGGTCGATACGTGCTGAGCCTGCCCAAGGGCGTGAATCCCCGGTCGCTCAAGGCGGAGGCTGTGTCCGACGACGGCAAGAGCGACCTCAAGAGACGTGTGGTGGAGCAGGAGTGGCCCTCGGTCGGACGCGCCTATCTCGTGACGCTCTCCGACGTCGTGGGGGACGAATCGGCCCTCTTCGCCTCCCTCAAGGACCCCGCCAAGGTCTCCAACCCTATCCGGGAAATCCAGGATGCCACCAAGGCCTCGTTGATGGTGGCCAGTTTCGTAGAGGTGCTCGGCAACCGGCTGCGCATCCAGGAGGGCAGGATCACCTTCACGTTCACGAAGCCGCAGGGCGTGAACCCGAAACGGCTGTGGCTGCTATTTCCACTCACCTCCCAGCAGCTCGCCAAGGAGAGGGCCGCGCTTGCCGCGGTACTCGCGGAACCAGATGGATTCAAGAAGTTGCCCGAGACGATCCGCGGCAGCGCGCTCAAGGAGCGGCTGGCGCCGGGAACGGGAGGCGGCTGGGTCGAACTGCCGCTCGTGGCCGATGGCTTTACCGGAACCCTCTTGATCGACGTCGCCGAATGGAAGAGTCGACTCGCCGAATCCCCCGGCAGCGTGGGCGATAACGCGCTGATGGTCTACGAGTTCGAGAATGCCCAGGGGACGAAGCTACCGCTCAAGATGACGGAGGGATACATCGTGACCGACAGGATCGGGGAGTGGCTGCCCGCACTGCGGGCCGCCAAGTGAGCCGCCGTATCGGCGTCCGGCGAAGTCGATGAACACGGGAGGACTGGCACCATGACGCAGCTGAATCACGCATCCTGCCGCCTGCTCGAGGCGGACGAACTCGTCGATCGTTTCAACTCCGTCGACCGCATCCTGGAGGAGGCCGTCCAGAAGTTGCCGCGGTTCGCGGAGCGAGAGGTGATCGCCAAGGTGAAGGCGAACCTCGGCGAGTTGGCCGAGTCGATGATGCGAAAGCGTTTTTCGATCGGGTTCATTGGGCCGTCCCAGGCGGGCAAGTCGACGACCGTGGGCAACCTGCTCTCGGTGTCGAAGGAGGAATGTCCTGCGCCGCAGGGCTCCGGCGGGCCGACGACGAGCGTGCCCACGCGGCTTGTGCCGGTGGCCGAGCCTGATCCGCGTTGCAAGTCGGGGGAACGGCACCTCATCGAGCTGCAGTACATGACGCGGGCACAATTTCGTGACCGCATTCGCGACATCTGCCGGCTCTGCAAGCTCGAGTACGACGACAACGTGCGGGCCCTGCTGGAGGCCGCGCGTCGCCAGACTGCCGAGCAACCGCACTTCAAGGCGCCCGACCACCGCGTACTGATCGGTCTACTACAGGCCGCGCTCGAGTTTCCAGATGTGATCCAGGAGTCGCC
>VGYP01000447.1 GCA_016872955.1 Planctomycetota bacterium | reverse complement strand
CAGATGAACACGGGCTTCCTTCGCCACTCGGGCCGCTCGCCGAGCCGCCGCTGCACGGGCCACCGTGGCAGCCAGATCGTCATGACGCGCGGCATGACGCACCTCCCTGTCGGTCGGCCGACCGTGCGGTCTGCTCATGGCGCGGTGTCGCAAGGCCGCGGCCCGGGCGGCGGGTGGGTGATCCTTCACAGCCACGTGTCGCATCGAGTACGATCTCGACGGCCTGCCCTTCCCGGCCGCCGCTCCAGGCGCCACCCACCCATTCGAGCCGCAGCCACCGCTCGCGAAGCGTGCCTCCGGGCAGCGACGAGACGGCCAGGCGGACCTCGGCCCAGGAGGACTCGCTGATGGCCGCAGCCGGCCGTACGAGGAGGCCGATCGCACCGCTCGACCGCGCCGCGAGTTGCCAGCGACGCATGGCCGTCGTCCACCGGGATTGCCGTGGCGAACCACCGCACCGGCGGCCATCATCTGCCGAGGTTTCGCGGCTCCAGTACGGCTGCCGCGGCATGCTCCGCGGCCAGGCCACCACCGCCGCCACCCCGTTGCACCGCAGCGCCTGGTCGATCGCCCAAATTTCGTCGTCGTCGTGCGACGGGCGCGCCACGACGAGCTGCCGCGATTCGTCGAGCCACGGCAGCACGGCCGGAGGATGGAACCAGCCGGAGCGATCGACCACCACGATCGTCCGTGGGCCGCACGCGGCCGCGGCCAGCCGGCCGGCGATGGCGCAGGCGAGTGTGACGGCGCCCGAACCGTCAGCCGGGGTGGCGCTGGAACCATCTCCACCGGCAAGCCATTCGACGAGGCTGCCTCGCCGGAGCCCGCCGGTCGGCAAAAGGGTGTCGATCGACGTGAAGCCGCTGGTCAACGCTTCGCGGGCGGCCTGTCGACTGCGAAGCTCTCCAGCGCTCAGCAGGCCGTTGCCGACGAGTGCCGAGCGTGCCAGGGAAGCCGTCAGGCCAGTAGCCATGCCCTCGGTCGCGGCGGTGCCTGCCGCATGAGTCGTCACCATGGTCCAGCCTGCTTTGTCGCGGTTTCGCCGCATTCTCGCGGCGTTTGTAAAGAGTGTACACCTGTACATTAGTTGTCGCCGGCTGGGTTGTCAAGCATCCCGGGCAGGGCGGTGGTGCGAGCCGTCTGGCACCGGGGAGATCACCGTCCCACAGGGCCGCGGAGCCAATCGGGTTCGCGAGTGGGTCGGGGCTGCCCGTGCCCCGTCGCCGGACGCTCGCGAAGGCCATCGTGGCCTCCCCGCGCTCGACACTGGCGGCGTTTCGGCATCCTGCCTGCGCTTGCCATCAGCGCCGACGACGGGTCACGGGTAACCCCTCGGAGCGTGGCCGCAGCTCCCGCGACGGCTTGTAGCAGCAAGAGACGTGCCGTGTGGTGTAGCTGCCGGAGATCCAGTCTAGGGCGAACGGGAGCGGGAAAGCCATCCCCTGCGCGTGGTCCGGATCACCGCCGGGCGCATCGGCAGCGAGATCGCGTCGCAGCCGGCCGACTCGAAGCGCGTGCTCGAACACGGGATGCCGGCACACGAACTCGGCAGTGCTCGGGCCGGGCAGCGTGCATCACCGATCTGCCCTCCGATCAAGGTCCCCCATGGTCGTTCCGGAAGGCACTTCACCGTTCTCGCCGGGCGCCTGCCGTCGCCACCAGGCTGCCAGCAGGCTGCCGAGTACGGAATGCACGAGGGCCGAGATGGCCCCCGGCACGGCGGTCAACGGCTCGGCGGCGAAGTTGCGTCGGGCGAGCACCACGCCGAGCCCGGAGTTCTGCATCCCCGTCTCGATGGAGATCGTGCGCGCCACCACCGGCGGAAAGCGGAACAGCCGCGCGAACACGTAGCCGACCACGAAGCCGACCGCGTGCAGCAGCCCGATCGCCGCCAGCAGCCGCAGCCCGCTCTCCCGCACCGTGTCAGCGCTCTGGCCGATAATGCTGCCGCAGATCAGCGCAATCGCCAGCACGCTCACCAGCGGCGCGGCGGGCATCAGGTCGGCGGCCATGTCGGGAAGAAAGCGGGTGAACAGCAGCCCCCCCGCCACCGGCAGTACGACGACCAACAGCGTGTCGCGAAACAGTCCGATCGGATCGACTTCGACGAGGTGGCCGGCGAGCAGGCTCGTGAGCAGCGGCGTCAGCACGACGGCGGCCAGCGTGGAGCAGGTGGTCATCGTCACCGAGAGCGCGACGTCGGCCTTGGCGATGTAGGTGACCACGTTCGACGCGGTGCCACCGGGGCAGCAGCCGACGAGGATCAAGCCCACGGCTAGGGGCGGGGGCAGGTCGAGGCCGGTGGCCACGGCCCAGCCGGCAGCCGGCATGATGGTGAACTGGGCCACGAAGCCCGCGAAGACGGCGGCCGGTCGCGAGACGACGCGGGTGAAGTCGGCTGGCGACAGGGTCATCCCCATGCCCAGCATGACGATAGTCAGGCCGCCGACGATCAGCGGGCCGCGAAACCAGGTGAAGAGTTCGGGGGCGGC
>VGYP01000446.1 GCA_016872955.1 Planctomycetota bacterium | reverse complement strand
CGAGCCCTTCTCGCCGCCGCGAGCCAGCAGCGCGGCCGGCACGATCACGGCGATCAGGAAGTAGGCGGCCCCCACGCACATGAACGGCCGCAGCCGCGACCCCATCAGGGCCTGCCCCTCGTGGATCACCGGTCCGTACACGCCCCAGCACAGGGCCGTGAGCGCGATTGCCGCCAACATGCCGAAAAACTGCGTCATCGAACGGGCTCCGGGGAGGGGTCGGATGGGGAGCGAAGCATACCTCCGCTCAGCCGGCATGGCGTCCGGTGGCGGCAGCGAGCAGATCGAGCGCGGCCAGGCCCACCTCCTCGACCTGGATCAGTCGCAGGCAGTCATGGTGGCCCAGCGGGCACTCCTGCCGGCCGCAGGGCGAGCAGACGATGTCGCGGCGAATTTCCCGACAGCGAGCGGGATCGGAACGGCCCAGCCGCGGATCCGTCGGTCCCACCAGCGCGATCGTGGGCACGCCGAAGGCGGCGGCGATGTGCCGCGGCCCGCTGTCGCTCGAGACGGCGACGGCCGCTCGGGCGAAGACGGCCTTGGAGAGACCGATCGGCAGGTTGTCGATGTCCTGCAGGCCGGCGACGGCGGGATGGCCCGCCCGGGCGACGACATCGCGGGCATGGTCGCGGTCGGCTGGCCCGCAATGGACCAGCACACGGGCGTCGGGAAGCCGTTCGCCGAGCCAGCGAGCCAGGCCGGCGAGCTTCTCGCCGCCCCAGGCCCGGGCCGAGCCGTTGGAACTGTTGTCGTTGAGCACGACGAGCGGCCCGGAGCGGTCGGGAAACAGGCGGCCGAGCGCGTCGTCGCCGCGAGCCCGCTCCTCCGGCGTGACGGTCAAAGCGACGGTCAGCGACCCGCGGGGCACGCCGATCGCCGCCACCACGTCCATGAAGGCCCGCGGCGGTGGCAAGATCTCGACCCGGCCACGTTCGTCGCGGTGCGGCGGCACGGCGTCGGTGAGCAGCCAGCGGCGCCAGTGGCCGGTCGCGCCGACCCGGCGGCGACCGCGGCCGCGCCAGGCCAGCCATGCGGCGGACACGGAGTTGGGAAACAGCACGATGCAGTCGGCCCGGTCGGCGGCCAGCTTCGCGGCGGCGGCGGCGAAGCCGACCGCCGGATCGCGACGGTGGCGATCGTAGAGAATGATCGCATCGAGCCACTCGATGCCCGCCAGCAGGTCGGCGATCACCGGCCGCATCACCCCGGTGATCCGGGCCGTGGGGCCGAGGTGCTGCCGCAGGCTGCGGAGCGCCGGGGTCGCCATGACGGCATCGCCCACCCAGCGCGGCATGATGGCGGCGACATGCATGGCGACACCGTAGCAATCGGTCCGCCGCGGCTGCAAAGCCGGTTTTTGCGGTGCCGCATCGCCCGCGTTCAGTCGGCGATCGGCCGCGTCGGGATCGCCGCCCGCGTGGCGGCTAGCGTCGCCGCCACCACGGCCGCGGAGAGCGCCAGCCCGCTCGTCAGGGCGATCCATGCCAGCGGCGGCCGCGCCTCGCCGACCTGGAGCGCCGGAGCCACCGCGAGCAGTGCCGCGGCCGTGCCGGCGACCAGGCCCAGACCCACCGTGATCAGCGTCTCCAGCGCGAGGAGCAGGCGGACGCGGGCCAGCGTGAAGCCCATCGCACGCAACACGGAGAGTGGCCCAAGCCGCTCGACGGTGCCTTGCAACTGCACGGCGGCCACCCCCGCGGTGCCCAACAGGAGGCCGAGCGTGCCGAGGGCCTGGAAGCCCGCGAGGAAGGTGTTCTGCACCGCCTGCAGGCTCGCCAGCCGCGTGGCTGCGGGCATGACCGAGACCGCTGCGTCGGCCCAGGCGGCGGCCAGTGCCGGCGCCACGTCGGCGTGCCGCGTGGCAGGCACGCTCGACGCGTCGACCAGTGCCATACCGTATCCCGACCGCCCGGGAAAGACTCGCTCGAAGGCCCGCTCCGCCACGATCACGAGGCCCTGCAGGATGCCTGGCTCGAGCAGGCCGACGATCCGGAACGAGACGGCGCGGCCTGCATCGTCGGGCAGCGTGAACTCCGCCCCCAGGCCGCCGAGTTTCAGTCCCCACTGGGCCGTGGCCTGGTCGACGATTGCGGGAATCGGCTCGCCGTCTGCCGGCGGCGACGCCAGCAGCGTCCAGGGATTTCCCTCGCCGTCCCCGGAAGGCAGCGCGTGGTGGCCGAGGAACGTGAATCCGCCGCGGGCCACGAAGTCGGACCCGACGCCGACCACGGTCGGCCGCAAGGCCGCGTAGAGGTTCGTGCAGGCTGCGTCGTCACCGCCGGTCGACCGGAGCCGCACGATCCGGCAGTCGGCGATGATCTCCTCCTGGATCGATGACAGCCCCAGCGACGAACGCGCGTCGGCGTCGGAGGGATCGATGCCCGTGGCCTCGCCGAAGGAGACGATCTCGGTCCAGCCGCCGGTAGGCGAGGCGGGATCGGTCGGGTCGGCCGGCGGTCGCTGTGCGAACGAAGAGACGGCGACGATCAGGAACGT
>VGYP01000445.1 GCA_016872955.1 Planctomycetota bacterium | reverse complement strand
GTGGTCGCCGTGGCCGGCTGCTCGAAGCGGGAAGCACCGCCGCGAGCGGAACCGGCCGCCGATGGTGACGAGGCGGCCCCCGTGGCCGTCGCGGACCTGCTCGAGACGCTCACCAAGACCGACGACAGCCGCACCCGTGTCGTGACGATCGACGATATCGCAACGCGACTCCGGGGAGGCCTGCCCGCGCTCGACGCCCTGGTGGCAGCCCTGGCCGACACCGAGCCGCGGGTCCGCTGGCACGCCGCCCGGGCGATCGGGCTGATCGGGCACGAGGCGGCGTCGGCGATCCCGGCGTTGCTCAAGCTCCTCGCCGACCAGGACCCGATCGTGGTCACCCAGGCCGCCGCCGCGGTCGGCCACATCCGTGGAGACGACGTTCGGGCCAAGATTCCAGAGGCCGATACGGCCATCTACGCCGCCGCCGTCGAGCCGCTCGTGCAGACGACGGTCCATCCCGACCCCCGTGCCCGACGCGCCTCGGTGCGAGCGCTGAAGCAACTGAGCAGCTCGCCCAAGGAACTCGCCAAGACGGTGCGGAAGCAGCTGGCCGACGCCGATCCGAGCGTCGTGCTGACGGCGATGCACACGCTCGCCGACATGGAGGAGGATGCGGTGCCGTTTCTCCTGGAGGCACTTTCCGATCCCAAGAGCCGCTACTGGGCGGAGGTGGTTCTCACGGAAATCGGCGCGGAGGCCGCGGCCGCCGTCGGGCCGCTGGCGGAGATCGTGGGCACCGGTGCCGTCGAGGATCGTGTGCAGGCGATCCTCGCCCTGGGTCGGATCGGCATGCCGGCTGCGGCTGCCGCACCGCAGTTGATCGCGGCCCTGGAGTCGCCTGACGACTCGCTGCAATACGTCGCGGCCTACGCGCTCGGCAGCGCGCGGGCCGCCGAGGGGGACGCAGCGCTCGAGAAGGCGGCTGCCTCCGACGATCATTTCCTCGCGGCGATCGCCGCCTGGGCGCGGGCCCGCATCCATCCCGATGACGCCGACCTGCGGTCGAAGGCGGTGGGGAGGCTGGAGGTCGAACTGGCCGACGAGTCACCCGCCCTCCGCCAGGCGGCCGTCGAGGGGCTCTCGGGCCTGGCCGACGCCTTCGACGCCGAGGGCCGGAAGAAACTGGCATCGCAACTGACCGGCATGATCGTCGACCCCGAGGCGACCGTCGGCCTGGCGGCCGGCGGCGCGCTGATCCGCTTGGGTGCGGATGCGGTGGAGCCGCTGCGGGAGGCGCTCGGGTCGGCCGCGGTCCGCAACGACGCGATGGAAATCCTCGGCGAGATCGGGCCGGCCGCCCGTCCGGCGCTCGACGAGATGGTGGCCGGCCTGACCGACGCCGACCCCGACTACCAGTCCGACGCGGCGATGGCCATCGCGTCGATCGGCTTGGAGGCGGCATCGGCCGTGCCCACGCTCGAGAAACTCGTCGGTGACGCGTCCACCGCCAGCGAGGTCCGGTATGCCGCCACCTACGCGCTCGGCAGGATCGGTGGCCCGGCCGCCGCCGCCGACCCGCTGCTTCGGAAGCTGGCCGAGTCCGACGACGAGTTGCTGGCCACGGTGGCGGTCTGGGCCGCCCTCAAGATCAAGCCCGACGACGCGACACTCTTCGAGTCGGCGATCCCCAAGCTGCGTCATGCCCTGCGGGACGAGAAGGAACTCGTGCGGCTGGAGGCGGCGGTGGCGCTCGGGGAGATCGGCCCGCGGGCCGGGTCGGCCCTGCCGATGCTCGAGATGCTGGCGGAGGAGGATCCCGCCCGACCGGTTCGGGGGGCCGCGGCCGAGGCCGTGCGCCGCATCCGAGGTCCCCGGTGACGGGCCTCGGGGCCCCGGGTCCGACCCGACGCGATTCGGCAAGTTCTGCGGGGTACGCTCCGGCCCCCTCGATTCACCCGCGGGGCCGGGCCGATTCCTGACGGTGGGGAACGGGCCGGTGATCCGCCGGGGTTCCCCGCAGGCGTGGGCGGCGGGGGATGCCATGGCGGCGATCGGCTGGCTGGGTTCTGTGTGGCTTCGTTGGCTCTCGCAACCGGTGGGCGAGCGGGCCGTCCATCGGCACGTCCTCGTCCATGGCCCTGCCCGGATTCTCGAGATCGGCCTGGGCACGCTCGTCCGGACGGAACGGATGCTCCGGGCGGCGGCGCGAGCCGGCGGCGAGGTCACGTACGTCGGGCTCGACCGCTTCGAAGGTCGTGCGGTCGGCGATCCTCCAGGGATGTCGCTCAAGGAGGCCCATCGCCGGCTTGGCGGCCTGGGCCGCGTGCGGCTCGTGCCCGGCAATGCCGACACGGCGCTCGCCCGTCTCTGCAACCAGCTCGGTCAGTTCGACCTCGTGCTGATCTCGGCCGACAATGACCCGCGGCACCTGGAGCGGGCCTGGTTCTTCATGCAGCGGATGGTGACGCCGACCACGACCGTGTTGGTCGAGCCGACTGCCGGCGCCGCCTGGTTGGTGCTGCCCCGCAGCCGGATCGACGAACTCGCCGCCCGCGCCGT
>VGYP01000444.1 GCA_016872955.1 Planctomycetota bacterium | reverse complement strand
CAGCTCGATCTGTCCCGACTGGCCCAGAAACTGGAGCCCAAAGCCGCCGCCCAGCCCCGGTACCGGCAGCGGCCTGCCGAGCGGTCGGCCCAGCCGATCGGCGATGGTGAGCCGCTGGCGGGTGACTTCAACGGTGGCCTGGGCCGCGCTGGTGTCGAAGCCGAGGGCCACGCTCAGCGGCATCGGTCGCGACTGCGAGGGCCCGCTGGCGTCACGGTTGACGGCCACCCGCGACTCGCGGCGGTCAACCTGGCCCAGAGGCCACCCGCTGGCCGCGGAGTCGTCTGCAGTTGCAGGAGGCGGCGACGCGGCAGCCCGGTCCTCGAGCGCGAGCAACTCCCCCCGCGGTGTCCAGGTCTCGTCGGCGGCCAGGAGCAACTCGCGGAGGGCGTTCGTGGCGGGGTGGCGGCCCAGCCGCGCGCAGGCCGACTCAGCGCCGCGGCGCCTCCCTTCGACGGTCGGTCGGGCGAGGACGGCAGCCGCCAGCTCGCGACACGTCACGTCGATCCGGCCGCGGAGTGATTCATCGGCGGCGGACGTGACGCGTGCGAGCCGACTCTGCAGCCAGCGGTCGGCCGTGATCGACAGCCGCGGGTCGTCGCCGTCCGGCAGCATCACCGGCGGGCCCTCGGACTCGGTCGCGGCCGCGATGAGCCGCGTAAACGCCGACCACGCCGCCGGAGCGTCGTGTTGGGCCAGAAACCCGTCGACGGTCAAACGGTCGACCTCCGGGGAGGACCGATCCGCTGGAGCGCCGGGAAAACTCGCCCAGCGAGCGGCGGCCTTCGGAAAATCCTTCTGCATCGCGCGGGCGACGGCGGCCGCCAGTTCCCCGGGCGGAATGCGGAAGCGCGGTGCCTGCGCGGCCTGGGCCAGGGCTGCGAGGCCGCCATCGACGTCCCCTGCCTCGATGGCCGACTGTCCGCGCCAGTAGGCGGCCCAGGCGTCGTCGGGCGCCGTGCGGACCGCCGTCTCGATGCGTTGCTCGAGGGCCGCTTCCTGGTGGAAGACGTCGAGCGAGTCGATGCCGCGCGAGATCAGTTCGCCGCGATGGGCGACCAGGTTTCCGGGGATCCCGCCGCCGCAGGCCGCCGATCGGCCCGTCACGGCGCCGTCTGCCAAGGCCAGTTCGATCACGGCCGGCGTGTCGCATGGCACAAGCAGGCCGCTCGGGGTGACGATGCCCCGGCCGCTCGGCCTCGCGTTATCGCCGAACGGCGTGTGCCAGAGGCGGCGGCCGGTCTTCAGGTCGACGGCTTCGACGCCATCGCCTCCGACGAGCAGCAGGCGGCCGTCAGTAGCGCCGGCGATCGACAGGCCGCGGGCCCGCGGCCTCTGCCAGACCGGCGAACCGTCTTGGAGGCCCAGGCAGATCACCAGTTCGGTGTCGAACGGCGCGACGATCACGCGGTCGCCGACGATCACCGGGGCCGGCTCGCCAGTCTGGATGGGGGAACTCCGATCGGCCGGCGGCTCGTTGCGAAAGCCGCCGCGGGGGCGGGGTGGTTCCGGCTGCGGGTAGGCGTGCGCCCAGAGCAGCGACCGCGTGGCCACGTCGATGGCCACGACGCTGCCCGCGCCGATCGGGCAGACGAGCACGCCTTCGGCCAGTGCCGGCGTCAGACCCGCCAGACGCCGCCGGACCGTCGCGTTGCGGTCGGCGAGGTCGCCCTGGTCGTAGGTGGCCAGCAGCTGCGCCCAGCGGAGCGAGGAGTCGGTGGCCGATCGTGCCTCCAGCCGCACCTCCTCCTGCCTCTCCACCAACACGAAGAGCTCGTCACCGACGACCAGTGGCGGACCGAGGTACCAGCGCGAGGTGGCTTCGCCATCCTTGCCCTCCGCGTTCCGGCCCCGCAGCCGCCAACGGAGGCGGCCGCCGTCGAGGGCGTAGGCCGACAGCGTGTTGCCTTCGTCCAGGGGATCGTCGGGCCCGCCGCGACGGTCGATGCCGGTGAAGCCGATCCGCGGGGGCCGCACGGTCTCGGGACGACTCTCGACGGCGAAGACCGACGTGCCGTCGCTGGCGAGATTTCCGATCGTGGCGTCGTGGAATAGCCGGGGAGGCGACGGTCGGCCGCCCTCCTCGTCCGGCTCGGCGTCGGCGGATGGCACGGCCGACTGCAGCCAGAGTCGTCGCCCCGACTCGAAGTCGACGGCCAGAATGCCGAGTTGGGTCTGCACAACGAGGCGGCCACCCACGGCGAGCGGCGAGCCGGCGGGCAGCAGCGGGCCGGCATCGGCGACGGCCGCCAGCCGATATTTCTCGAGCTGGCGGGCCTCTTCCGGATGCCGGACCAGGGGCACACGATAGCGAGGCACGAGCAGCGGCCGGGTCGCATCCACGACGCCATTCCTCGACGGCACCCCGCGGAACTGCCGCCACTCGTCGGCCGGGCCTGCCGTCCGACCCCCACCCGCCAGGCCCGCGTCGGTCAGCCAGGTCCGGGCGCTGCGGGCCCTGAGCGGCAACGCGAGATCGCGGCCCGCCAGTCGCACGCC
>VGYP01000443.1 GCA_016872955.1 Planctomycetota bacterium | reverse complement strand
ACCCCGACGCGTCCCGAGAGCAAGGTCGTGAAGGCCGCTGGATCGCGGGCGATGGCCGCGTCCACCAGCTGCTCCTGGGCTGCGGTCAGGCCCTCTGCTAGCACCTCGGTCCAGGCGTCGGCCGATCGCCCCCGTTGGTCGGCGATCCGCATGGGACGGCCGAAGGCCACCAGCGCCTCGGGACAACGCTCGCTCCAGAAGGGATACTCCACCGCCAACGGCACGATGATGCCCCGCTCGGCGGCGGCGACGGCATGCCCGATGCCGGGCCGAATCTCGGTCGGCCGACGCCGCGGGTCGACGAACTCCCCCTGGGCCGTGACCCAGAAGACGACGTCGCCGCGGCCCAGGGCGGCACGGGCCGCCCGCAGGAAGCGGGCCGAGCCGCGCCAGGTTCCCGGCTCGATGCCGATGAAGCCGATCCGCTCCAGGAAGCGGTATTTGCCGAGGGCGCGGGCGTTGATCGGCCCGTAACTCATCCGGCCTGGAAAGATTTTCGCGGCCACGAACAGAAAGACGAGCGGATCCCACCAGCCGGGATGGTTCGTGTAGATCACCAGCGGCTCGTCACCCACCGCAGGCGGCCCTCCGCCGACCGTCGCCCCCGCGAGCAGCCGCACCGCATGGAAGTGCCGCCGCAGGTAGCGCCGCACGTACCACATGAAGCAGCCGTTGATCACATGCGAGAACGGCGGCAGATCCTCGGCGTGCGTGGCCTGCCCACTCATGCAGGGCATCGTATCGAAAGTCGTGACGCCGCGACGGCGTGCTCAACAAAATCCCGCGGCGGCGGCCCCGCACCACGCGTTCGCTACGCCAGCGCGGCGGCCGGCCGGGCCGGGGCCACGAGTTTGTCCGCATCGACGCAGTCGGCGGCGATCCAGCCCGACATCAGGGCCATTGGCATGCCCGGCCCGGGATGGGCCGAGCCGCCGGCGAGGTACAGGCCCTCCACGTCGGGCGACCGGTTGGCCGGCTTGAAGGCGCCCATGAACTTGCCGTGGCTCGCCAGCCCGTAGATCGCGCCGTCGAGCACGTGGTAGCGGTCGTTGATGTCCTGGGGCGTGATCGCTCGCTCCACGACGATGTGCCGTTCGAGGTCTTTCATGCCGGCCGTCTCGACGAGCTTGCGGATGATGCGGTCGCGATAGTCGGGCAGCATCTTTGACCAGTCGTGGTGGGGCCGGAGGTAGGGGGTGTGGACGAGCACGTACAGCGACTCGCCGCCCGGCGGCGCCACCTCGGGCTCGGTGACGGCCGGAGCGCACACGTAGCAGGTCGGGTCGGCCGCCGGCTCGCCCCGGCGGTAGATGGCGTCGAACTCCTCGTGCGGGTCTTCCGAAAAGACGAAGTTGTGGTGGATCAGCTGCTCGTACCGAGTGTCGAGGCCGAGGTAGAGCACCACGCCCGAGCAGGCAGGCTCGTACTTGCGCCGGCCCAGGAACCGCCGGCTCGCGTCGCCGGCGACCAGTTCGCGGTGCGTGCGGACGGTGTCGGAGTTGCTGACCACGGCGGCGGCGGCGATCGTCTCGCCGGCCTCCGTCTCCACGCCCCGCACGCGGCCCTGCTCGACGAGAACTCGCCGCACGGGCGTGTTGGTGCGGATCTCGACGCCCAGGTCGACCGCCAGACTCGCCAGCGCCCGCGGCACGGCACCGGTGCCGCCCCGCGGATACCAGACGCCGTCGTGCGACTGCATGTGGGCGATCCCGCAGAGCACCGCCGGCGAGGCTTCGGGGGAGCTGCCGACGTACTGCGTGAAGTGGTCGAGCATCTGCGCGGCCCGCTCGTCGGGCACGAACGACCGCACCGTCCCCGCCACGCTGCGGCCCATCCGCATCCCCAGCAGGTCCTTGAGAAAGGAGACGGAGAAGGTGGTGCGGGGCTCGAACATGTCCCGCATGCCCCCCACGCTCCGCCAGAAGAAGAACTCGTCGGAGATGCGGTGCAGCCGCTTCGACAGCGCCATGAAGCGGCCGTAGCCATCGCCCGAACCGCTTCCTGGCGCATAGGCATCGAGCGTGGCCCGCATCGCCGCGACATCGGCCTGCAGGTCGAGCGTGGTGCCGTCGGTGAAGAAACTCCGCCACTGCGGATCGAGCGGCACGAGATCGAGCGCGGTCTCGAGCTCTCGCCCCGCCTCCGCCCAGATCCGCCGCAGGACCCGCGGGACCGTGAGGATGGTCGGCCCCATGTCGAAGCGGTAGCCCCGCTCCTGGAGCACCGCCGCCTTGCCCCCCACCCAGGCGTTCTTGTCGCAGAGCGTGACGGCGTAGCCGCGGCCCGCCAGCGTGCAGGCCGCCGCCAGGCCGCCCAGGCCGCTGCCAACCACCACCACCCGCTCGTCGTCGCCTGCATCCCGCATGTCGCTTGGTTCCTTCCGTTTCGCCGCCGTCGGGCCGCTCAGTCCGCCGCCACGGGCTCCTTGCCCGCCGCCTTGGTTGCGGCCCGCTGCCGCCGTGCGGGGGCCGCCGGCCGCCCCAGGCCGAGGTCGTCGAGCAGCAGGTCCGTTG
>VGYP01000442.1 GCA_016872955.1 Planctomycetota bacterium | reverse complement strand
CGGGTGGCACGGGGGCGGGCACTGCTCGAGTCCGTCGTGGGCGAAGCCGACTGGCGGCCGGCGCGGACGTCCCAGGTCATCGGTCTGGCCGCCAGCGGGCCGGGCGGTGGCCAGTGGACCATCGCCGTGGAGTCTGGTCGTCCGTCGTCCCTGCACGTCGGTCTGCCGGCCGCCGCGGCCCCGCTGGTGTCGTTGGCCGCAGCCTCGCTCGGCGATCTGCTCGACGGCCGCGCCACGCTGGAGGCGATCCGTGGCCGGGGTGGCCTCGCCGTCGAAGGCGACCCTGACGGCAGAGCCTCGGCGCTGGAGGTCCTGTCCGCGCTGGCCCCAGCCCGCCGGGGCCTGGTGACGGCCTCATAGCCCACGGATCGAGGCCGCCGACGTAGAACGGGAATCACGTCGGCACGAGCCATCCGCGCGATGCCGTGCCCCGGGCCCGGCGCGTGATCACCGCAGCCTGCTCCGCCTGCCGCATCGCCGCGGCCGTCACGGGCGCTGCGGTCGCGTGTCGCGGTCGCGGCCGGCCAGCACGTGCCGGTGGAAGCACCAGATGCGTTCCTCGCGTGTGCCGAGGCAGCCGCGAAACGGCGTCGCGGCTAGGCCCCGTTGCACCGCCGCGAACACGGTCGCATCTTCCCGCTGGATCGCAGCGTTGGCCCGCACGCCGTGGCGGGCGACGAGTCGGGCCATGACGCGGGCGAACGGATTCGACCGGGTACCGTCGAGGCTGAACATCCAGGACCGGGTGACACTGGTGGTCGGTCCGACGGGGAGGTAGACCTGGCAGTAGGTGTAGAGGTCGGCGAAGGTGAAGACCAGGTTTGGAAAAACGTGGTGGTGCACGTATTCCGCCGTGTCGGTGCCGCCGCCGAGCCACGAGACGACCCGCCGCTGTCGCTTCATCAGCGGCGTCTCCCGCCCCATGTTGAAGATCAGGGTCGTGGAGCGGTTCTCGAGGTAGTGCTTCTGTGCCTGTTCCGGGATCATGCCGAAGCCGCCGAGCGTGGTCGGGTGGACCGACGGCAGATGGTAGGTCTCCACGGTGTTCTCGACCGGGATCTTCCAGTTGCAGGCGAATTCGGCCTCGTATCGCCAGTTGCAGCGGTAGGGAGACGAGAACGAGCGAGCCACGCGGTCGGTCCACCCGCCGAGATGCTCCGCCAGCGTCGGTCCCTCGGCCGCCAGTCGCACGAACACCAACTGGCCGCAGGTCGCGACCGGGACGGTCTCGAGCCTGGCGTTCTCGCGATCGAAGGGCTTGAAGCAGCCCCCGTCGGGAACCTTCGAGACGCGACCGTCGGTGCCGTATTCCCAGCCGTGGTACTGGCAGGTGATGCCGGCCGCATGCCCCCGGCGGGCGTCGGTGAGCAGGCAGTGACGATGCGAGCAGATGTTGAGGTAACCGCGGAGTCCTTCAGCCGTGTGGCGAAGCAGGAGCGGCTGGCCGGCGAGTTCAATGGTCAGGAAGTCGCCGACCTGCGGAAGATCGCCCGCAAGGCAGACGGGATGCCAGGTGCGGAGGAAGAGCGAGTCTATCTCCGCGTGGTGCGCCTCGGGGGACGCGTAGTCCTCGGGACGCAGGGCGTATTCGAGCTGCTCCTTGTGCACGAACATGCTGTCGACGGTAGTTCGAGCGGCCGGCTGGGGCAACCGGCCGCCGCCCGGCCGACCATCCGCGGCCGGCCGCTAGATGCCGCAGGGTCCGGGCCCTGTCGTCCCCGGAAGAGACCGCCGTGACCGATGGCCTCCGGAGGTTTCGCCCGTGGCCATCGCCGTGCCCGTCGTGTCTCGACTCAGACCGTTGGTCGTCGGGCTGGGAGCCCCGCTTCTCGGCCAGCCGGCCGCTGCTGCTCGATATCGTGTCGCGTCTGCCGGGGCGGTCGCCGGCGACGTACGGACTGCGGCTCGTCCGCGAATCGGCATAGCGGCGAGTCCGTGGAGCGACTTTGCGGCCATCTGGCCCGGTGGGGCAGTCCGGACGAGGTCGATGCCGCCGTGCACCTCGCCCGCCTCGCCTGCCGCGAGGACGCCGATCGGTCGGCTGCCGTCCTGCGGGCCATGATGGTTGGCAGCCGCCGGGCGGATCGGCCCGTGCCCTCCGACGCCGCGCTCGGCCGGTGGGGGCGGAGCGGTTGCTGGAGAACATCCTCGATCCCAATCGCAACGTCGACGAGGCCTTCTGAACCACGATTCTGACGCTCGTGGACGGCCGGGTGGTGGCCGGGCTCGCGGTGCGGGACGACGGCGAGGAGATCGTGCTCGTGGATTCGACGGGGCGGGAGGTTCGCGTGCCGACCATGGACATCGAGGAGGCCAGCCGCGTGCCCATCTCCCCGATTCCGGCGGGCCTGGCCGATCTGCTCGGCGACGACGGGCTGCTCAATCTGCTCGCATGTCTCCGCCGCGGCACCGTTTCTGTCGTCCGCTGACGCCGGCGGTCAGCAGTGGTCGCGGTCCCGCTCGATCACCAGCGGCTCACCGGAGCGAATGTCGCCGATCCGCAGGGCCGCCCG
>VGYP01000441.1 GCA_016872955.1 Planctomycetota bacterium | reverse complement strand
CCAACAGCCCGACCCGCAGCAGGCTGCCGGCGAGCTTGCCGAGCACGAGCTGGGCGTCGTCGAGCCGGCTGACGAGCAGCAGTTCCAGCGTACGGCGATCCTTCTCGACGCCCACGGCGAGGATCGCGACCAGCGCTGCGGCGAGCACCGCCAACGCCAGCTGCAGCGGGGCCAGAATCCGCAGCAGCGTGGCCCCGAATCGGGCCGCGTCGCCGCTGGTGGTCACGGCCTGCGACCCAGTCACCACCAGCCAGCAGGTGGCGATGATGCCCAGGAGCACGGCGGCGGCCACGGCCCGGGCCACGAACAGGCCGCGGGTCCGCGGGGCCACCATCAGTTCCCGCTCGCAAATCGCTCCCAGGATCATGGCTCGGCCCTGTCGCGACCGGACGGTGGAAACCCGTCAAACGACGAGGTAAAGTACCCCGGCCCGGCGGTGCCGGGATTGTTTCGCTGTTTCACGGGAGTTTCCCTGCCATGCTCGTCCGTCAGCTGGACCCGCGGGCCGCCCACGTGTTGCCCATCCTTCTCGTCGTCGCCTGCCTATCGGCCGGCCGCTCTGCCCTGGCGCAGGTGACCGCCAAGACCCTCATCGGCAAGGCGGTCTCCGACGACTCCGAATATAACGAAATCAACAACGCGATCACTCGCTTCGGCGACCGCGACATCGACGGCTGCCGCGCGATCCTCGAGCGGGCCCGCAACAACAATCCGAAGCTCCCGCCGCCGGGCGTGATGATGGCGATGCTGTGGCTCAACGCGAACCAGCTGATGCCCGCCCGCGGCGAACTCGAGCAGACGACCGTCAAGTTTCCGAAGGACCCCGAGCCGTACCTGATGCTGGCCGACCTCGCCTTCCAGGATCGGCGGGTGACTGACTCGGCGGTGCTGTTCGAGCGTGCCACGGAACTGTCGGCCGGCTACGACGAGAATCCCAAGCGGAAGCGGGACTTTGAGATCCGTTGCCACGCGGGCAACGCGGCCGTGGCGGAGGCGCGGTCGGAGTGGGCCGCCGCCCAGAAGCACCTCGAATCGTGGATCACCCTCGACCCCGACAACGCCGGCGCCCACTTCCGGCTCGGCAGCGTGCTGTTCCAGGCGGGCAAGGAGAAGGAGGCCTTGGCCGAGTTCCAGGAGGCCCGCAAGCTCGATGCCAAGGCGCTACAGCCCGAACTGGCGATCGCCCGCCTCTACGACGACGCCCGCAAGAAGGACGTCGCCAAGAAGTGGATCGAGTCGGCCCTCAAGGCGGCACCGGAAGACCCGGCCGTGCTGCTCGCCGCCGCCCAGTGGTATCTCGGCCAGAACGACATCAAGACGTCCCAGGCGATCACCGACAAGGTGCTCACGCTCGATCCCAAGAGCCTCGACGGCCGGATCGTCCGCGGCGTCATCGCCCGCGTGGCCCGCGACTACGCCACGGCGGCCAAGTACTTCAACGAGGCCCACGTCCAGTCCCCCGGCAACTTCGCCGCCAGCAACTCACTGTCGCTGGTGCTGATCGAGTCAGACGAGAAGGATTCGCAGCAGCGGGCCCTGGAGATGGCGGAGGCCAACGTGGCCCGCTACCGCGAGAACTCGCCGCAGCAGGTCAACGCCCTGACGACGCTCGCCTGGGTGTACTACAAGCTCGGCCGCCGCGAGGATACCGAGAAAATCCTCGACCAGATCGCCCGCAATAACGCCCTGACGAGCGACGGTGCCTACTACGTGGCCAAGCTGCTCGCCGACCGCGGCGAGAAGGACCGTGCCAAGAAGATCCTCGAAGAGGTGCTCACCAACGAGGCGGTCTTCGCCACGCGGCCCGACGCCAAGGATCTGCTTGAGGGCCTCAAGGGCTCGGCGAAGAAGGAGTGACCTCGTCCTCCGGCTCCGGGGCCGGAGGGGCCGTGTCGGACTCGACGGGTGCGCGACGTGTGGGCGTCGTGACCGTCGTGGCGGCCGTGGGCATCGCCACTGTCTCTTCGGCGGCGGGCATGGCGCGGATCGTGATCCCGCGGGCGTAGCCGGTGGCGCCGGTCCGCATCGCCCCAGGGCCCGTGCGGAGTCCCCGGCGGCGGGCCCGGAGCCGATCGCTGCGGAGCGGAATTCCCGGATAGGCCTCGACCGGCACCTCCAGGCTCGGCAGGCCGATCCGGCTGCCGTCGCCGAAGTAGGTGAACATCTCGATGGCGCGGCCTTCGCCGGCCGCGAGCATCGCGATCGCGGCCGCGAGCAGCATGGGCCGCCGCGGCAATACGCAGAGGAGCATCGGGCATTCCGGAGGTGGGGCGCGGGCGAGGCCGCTGCGTGTTTCTTCGGCCGGCGGCGGGTGGCCCCGCCAGATCAGGGGCGTGATCCTCCGCGACCGGCACGTCCCTCCCAACCGGCCCGACCGGCTAGGCTGTGGACAATGGGTCCCGAAGCGATCACCGCCGCCGCCGCGTTGGCGACCGCCGTCGCGGCGGCGGGGGGCGGCTTCCTGGCCCGCGGTTCCACGGCGGTGCCGGCGGCGGCGTGGGCGGCGGCGGCAGCG
>VGYP01000440.1 GCA_016872955.1 Planctomycetota bacterium | reverse complement strand
GGCGACGCTCGCCCGGATCGAGCAGGAGAAGCGGCGGTTGTTCCGCGTGGCGATGGCCCGTTCCCTGCCCCGGGAGCGTCGTCAGCAGGCCTGGCAGCGGCTCGTGCGGCAGCGGAGCAAAAGCGTCCGGCTCGTCGAGGAGATGAATCTCCGCATCCAGCGTCTCTATCCGCTGCTTCGCGCGCTGGAGGAGAAGTGGGACCGCTACCAGTCGCTCGAGCGCCAGCGGGCGGCAGCCGGCCCGACGGCGGCGACCGTCCGCGAGCTGGCCGGGGAGCAGCGTCGCATCCTGCTGGCGACTCGGGAGAGCCGGTGCACCCTACAGCGTCGCCTGGCCATCCTCGGGGAACTCAAGGACCGCTACGACGCGGCCAAGCGCGACCTGGCCGCCGGCAATCTGCGGCTGGTGATTTCGATCGCCAAGCGATACCGGAATCGAGGGCTCTCCTTCCTGGATCTGATCCAGGAAGGCAACTCGGGGCTGATGCGGGCCGTCGACAAGTTCGAGCACGCCCGCGGCTTCAAGTTCTCCACCTACGCCACGTGGTGGATTCGGCAGGCAATCACACGGGCGATCGCCGACCAGAGCCGCACGATCAGGGTGCCGGTGCACATGGCCGACACGATCAATCGCCTGCGGAACCTGACCCGTGGGTTCCTCCAGACGCAGGGCCGCGAGCCGACGCTCGAAGAGCTTGCGCAACTCGCCGAACTGCCCGTCGAGGAGGCGGAGTGTATCTGGCGGATGTCGCGACGGCCGGTGTCGCTCGACCAGTCGCTCGGGGACTCCGACGAGGGCACCGTCGGCGAGTTCGTCAGCGATGTCCGCGAGGTCGATCCGCTGCGGGACGTCAACAGCCAGGCCCTGCGGTCGTCGATCGGCCGGGCCCTGAAGGCGCTCAGCTACCGGGAGCGGGAGATCATCCGGCTCCGGTTCGGCCTTACCGACGGCTACAACTACACGCTCGAAGAGGTGGGCACGATCTTCGACGTGACCCGGGAGCGGGTCCGACAGATCGAGGCCAAGGCCGTCGAGAAACTGCGGCAGCCCGGCGTCGACGTCGACCTCGCGAGCTTCGTGTCGGAGTCGCTCGTCGAGAAGTGGCGCGGACCCGAGGGCACCGCGACGCTTGAGGTCGCGGCCGCCACATAGCGACGCCTCTCACAACGACCGGTCGAAAGGCCGTGGGGTCGAGCGGCCTGCCACCGCCGTCCGTCAGCCGACCTTTGCCTCGTCGAGCGCCTGCTGGAGCCGCGCCTTGGGTTGCACGCCCATCATCTGCTGCACGAGGCGGCCACCGCTGAAGATCATGATCGTCGGAATGCTCGCCACGTTGTAGTTCATGGCCAGCCGATTGTTCTCATCCACGTTGACCTTGCCGATCTTGAAGCTGCCGGCGTTCTCGACCGAGAGCTCCTCGATCACCGGTCCGATCATCCGGCAAGGGCCACACCACGGCGCCCAGAAATCGACGAGCACCGGCACCGGTGAGTCGAGGACTTCGGACTGGAAGTTGGCGTCGGTGAACTCGAGGGCGTTTCCCATCGTGCTGTCAGACTCCTGTCGATTTCGCCGCGGTTCGTCACCGCGGTAGTCTTGGGCGGGGCGGCCACCGTGGCCTGTCCCCGGATCGCACGCAGTATAGCGGCCCGGCCGCTCGCGGTCGGCGGGAGTCGGGCCGGAGCGGTGAGGCCGCATGAGCCGTTCCCATGCGATCAATCTCTCGGCTGCCTGGCTGCCGCCGGATGCGTCGCGGGGCCGCGACGTCTGGCTGCGGCGTTTCGGGAGGCCGGCCGGGCTCGAGGAAACCGATCGCCTCTGGCTCTTCATCGAGTCTGCCGTCGACTGCGGCGTCCATCTCGGCGATGAACGCTTGCCGGACGTGATCGCGGGCCGGCGCTGGCGGTGCGAGGTGACGGGCCGCCTGCGGCTCCGCAACGAGCTGGCACTGGTGCCGCGGCCGGCGACCGTGGGCGTTGCGGTCGATGCGGCCCGGGGGCGGGTTTCGCTGCCCGTCGGCCTGGGCCGCGTCATCCTGCAGATCGAGTCCGCGGGGTTGGCCACCGACGGCCGCGGCTGAGCCCTGCTTGACGCCCCGCCGCGACGGGCGTTAGGAAGACGTCCGGCGGGTGTCACGGGCGACGCAGCTTGCCTTCGTCCGCCGCACTCCGGGAGTCAACGAGCGATGTCTGTCATTCGGGTGGGCAGCACGGGCAAGTATGCGGACGGGTGGGAACAGATCTTCGGCGGCGTGAACGCCGTTCGCCGCGGCAAGGCCAAGGTCAAGGCGGCCACGCGGCGGGCGACCAAGAAGAAGGCCCGCGGTCAGCCGAAGGCTCGCAAGGCAGCCGTCAAGCGGGCGGCCAAGAAGGCAAAGTCGCGGAGCAGGTAGTGGCAGTCGGTTGACTCCGGCCGGGTGGCGATCGTGGCCCAGGCTGGGGGCCGTTTGGAGAGCCCGTCCGTTCAGCGGCCCAACTCAGCGGCCCGGGCGGCGGCGGTGGCGACTGCCGCTGCG
>VGYP01000439.1 GCA_016872955.1 Planctomycetota bacterium | reverse complement strand
CGCGATGTCTGCCGGCGGCAGCGACGGGCCACAACCGCGTCCTGACACACCGATCCTTGGAGCAACCGGCTACCCAAAAGTAGATTCAACCCAACCTCAGCGCTGCATTTTTCGGCCGGCGTTCACCCATGTGGGCCTGGAACGACTTTTGGGGCCAGGAAGGCCGCGCCCTCAGATCACGAGCCGCTCATCGGCTCGAACAGCGTTGAGGAAGCGTTATTGGTCGGGCTATCCCTTATCCCTTGCTTCGAACTTATCCACCGGCGGGTCCGACTCGTACCGCACGCCGCGATCAGAAGTCGAAGTCGATCCGCATGCCGTAGGCGTCGGTCATGCTGTTTCCCTTGTCGAGGCGGCTGTCCTCGAGGAAGGCCCGCACATAGTTGAACTTCCAGCGGGTGTACGGATTGAGATACCAGTTGACCCCCAGCGTGAAGTCGGTGAGGTTGTTGCCACGGATGTTCTTGTCGTTGAGCACGATGTTCGAGAACCGGGCGGCGATCTCCCAGGCGCCGAGACCGGTGAGGATGCCGCGGGACGCGGTTCGGACACGAAAGAAATCCTCGAACGGCTCCATCCGCTTGTGGATGCCCAGTTTCTGGTCATACGGCCGGTGCTCGCCCGTGAGGAAGTAGCTCAGCTGGGCCATGTAGCCGTTGAAGAACAGGCTCGGGCCGCCAATCTGATCGACCACGGCGAAGGCATACTCCGATTGGAGCGACAGCGGGCCGAGGATCAGTGCGAACTCGGGATCGAAGAGCTGGAAGTGGTCGGCGGCGATGTTTCCCGTGTCGACGAAGATCGGGGCGAAGGGCCCAGGCTGTCCGTTGATGTAGTTGCTGGGCTGGGGCGGCCCCACCGGGCCGAAAATCTTCGCCGGCTGCTGCTTCCGGATTTCGGGCGTGTTCCGAAACCGGACCTGATTCTCGTAGGTGTCGCGGTAGCTGTAGGCGGCCCCGAGGTGGAGGTAGAAGCTGCCGTCGCTGGCCTCGTCCCACCAGGGCAGCACGGTGCCCCGCATGGTGAGTGCCTGGCCGCTGTCGAACGAGTCGTTGCCGACGTTGTCGCTATTGGTGCGAAAGGTGCCGATCGCCCAGGTTGCCCGCTCGTTCTGGGTGGTGCCGTAGGCCATCACGCCCATGTTGCGGGCGGGCGCGAACGTGTCGACGAGCGACCGCTCCATGAAGGTGTTGTTGCGGTTCTGCGTCACACGCTCGAGCGAAAAAGGCTCGAAAAAGTGGCCCGCCCGGATGTGCTGGAGATAGGGCAGGTCCATCCACTCGAGGTAGTTGTCGAGGAAGCTCGGCTGGTTGGCCAGCGCGAAGTCGACGCCCAGCGAGTAGTCGAGCGACTCGAAGCTCGTGCCCCGGGCTCCGATGCGGAGCCGGCGAAACTGGGTCCCGTCCTGGAGGTCGCCGACGTCGACGCGGCTCTCCTCGTCCTGCCCGAAGTAGACGGCGTCGGCCTGCACCTGCCCGGTGACGATCAGCGACGGCGTCTCGGCGTCGGCTTTCTTTTTCTTGTCGGCGGCCTTGGTGAGCCGGGCGACCTGCTTCTCGAGGGCCGCGATCCGGTCTTCCGCGGCCGACGGCAGCTCCGCGTCGTCCGCCCGGCACGCGGCCCCGGGCCACGCCACGAGCAGCACGGCGAGCAGGACTGTGCCGTCGGGATGAAGGTGGCGGAACACCCCCGTATGATCGGCATGATCGACACGATCGATTTAGATTGCCCAGAATTACGGCATCGTCATGGCGGCGTCATGGGCGAGGCTGCGGGAGGGTCGCAGGATGGGCAAGGAGAGCGGCGTGGCCAAGGCAAGGCTGGCAAGGCACGAGGCTCGCGAACTCGACCGCGTGGCGATCGAGGAGTTCGGCCTCGCGGGCGTGGTGCTGATGGAGAACGCGGGGGCCGGTGTCGCCGCGCTCCTCGGAGGGCTCGCCGCGGCTGGCCCCTTCGCGATCGCGTGCGGCCGGGGCAACAACGGCGGCGACGGCTTCGTGATCGCCCGGCACCTGGAGGCCGCCGGGCAGCAGGTGCGATTGCTCCTTGCCGCGGCGGCCGATGCCTACGCGGGCGACGCCGCCTTCAACCTGGAGATCTGCCGGCGGAGCGGCCTGCCGATCACCTGTCTCGCCGACGCCGACGAGGCGGCCTAGGGCCGCGAACTCGTCGGTGCGGCGTGGATCGCGGATGCCCTGCGCGGCGTGGCGGTCGCGATCGCGGCAGTCAACCGCCGCCGCCCGCGGACGACCGCGTGCGGGTGCTCGCCGTGGACCTGCCGTCGGGCCTCGATGCCGACACCGGGGCGGCGCCCGGCCCAAGTGACCTGCCTCCCTTCAACGAGGCCACTCCGGGAGCGGGAATCCTGGGTGGCCGCAACCAAGGGAGGGCCAGAAATGCCACGAGGCAAGGCGGACCAGGCAGAGGTCACTATCCCCATGCTTCGCGAGGTCTACGAGAAGGCGGCTCTGGCTCAACGGCGGCTCGTGCATTCGGCTGCGGCCAACCCACAGGAACCATGTG
>VGYP01000438.1 GCA_016872955.1 Planctomycetota bacterium | reverse complement strand
ACGCGTTCCGGGCGGCAGGCGCGGCCCGCATCTTTCCCTTTCAGTACGAGGCTCCGCCGTGGCACAAGGCAAGTATCTGTTCACCAGCGAATCCGTCTCCATGGGCCATCCCGACAAGCTGGCCGACCAGATTTCCGACGGCGTGCTCGACGCCTACCTCACCCAGGATCCCCACAGCCGCGTCGCCTGCGAGACGATGGTCACCACCGGCCTGGCGGTGGTCGCCGGCGAGATCACCTCCAAGGGCACGATCGACTACCAGCAGGTGGTGCGCAACGTGATCCGTGAGGCGGGCTACACCGACGACGAGATGGGCATCGCGGCCGACACCTGCTCGGTGCTCGTGGCCGTCGGCAAGCAGAGCCCAGACATCGCCCAG
Organism: Planctomycetota bacterium; assembly: GCA_016872955.1. Classification (GTDB taxonomy): domain Bacteria; phylum Planctomycetota; class Planctomycetia; order Pirellulales; family UBA1268; genus QWPN01. The sequence goes on along the minus strand of VGYP01000438.1, from coordinate 2,146 downwards.
GGCGTCGATGCCGACGCCGCCAGCGGCAAGGACGTGGGGGCCGGTGACCAGGGTCTGATGTTCGGCTACGCCTGCAACGACACCTCCGAGTTGATGCCGCTGCCGATCGCCCTGTCGCACCGCATCCTCGACCGCCTCACCGAGTCCCGTCAGAAGGGCGAGGTCGACTGGCTGCGGCCCGATTCCAAGAGCCAGGTGACGGTCGAGTACGACGGCCTCAAGCCGGTGCGGATCGACACGATCGTCGTCTCCACGCAGCACGCCCCGCACGTCTCCAACGACGAGATCCGGAAGTTCATCATCAAGAAGGTGGTGGAGCCGCTGCTGCCCAAGCATCTCGACACCGGCGACATCACCTACCACATCAATCCCACCGGCCGGTTCGTCGTGGGCGGCCCGCACGGCGACTGCGGCCTGACCGGCCGGAAGATCATCGTCGACACCTACGGCGGCTGGGGCCGCCACGGGGGCGGCGCCTTCTCCGGCAAGGATCCTACGAAGGTTGACCGGTCGGCGGCCTACATGGCCCGGCACGTGGCCAAGAACATCGTGGCCGCCGGCCTGGCGGAGCGGTGCGAGGTGCAGCTGGCCTATGCGATCGGCGTCAGCGAGCCGGTCAGTGTGCACGTCGATACCGAGGGCACGGGCTCGGTCGACGACGAGCGGCTCTGCGTGCTCGTCCGCGACATGTTCCCGCTCACGCCGCGGGGCATCATCGACTACCTCGACCTGAGGCGGCCGATCTTCCGCCGCACGGCGGCCGGCGGCCACTTCGGCCGCGCGGAGTTCCCGTGGGAAAAGACCGACAAAGCCGCGAAACTGAAAAAAGCGGCCAACACCACCGGGGCCGTGGCCTGAGGCGGGCATGACGGCAGACCGACTCCTCCTGGGCGGTCCGGCAGTCGCGGGTCCGGCGGGCCTCGACGGCGGGACGCCGGCGGGATACGGCCGGGTTATCGGCGCGGCCCTCGGCATGGCGATCGCCTGTGGTGGGGCGACGCTCCTGACGCGGCGGCTCGTCGGTGGGTTCGCAGTCGTGCCGGGTCCAGCGGTGGCCTGGGGTGTGACCCTGGCCGGCGGCACGCTGGTGCTGGCGACCGAACTGGCCGCGCGACTTGGGGGCGAGCGGCGGCCGGGCTTGCTCGCCCGCGGCGGGCTGATCGCCGCGGCGCTGGCCTTCGCCCCGATCGACGCGGAGCAGGGCTGGGCCCGCGGGCTGGGAACGGCCGCGGCCATGGTGCTGGCGATCATCTGGGCGGTGGCCGTGCCGCCCAGATCGCCCGGGCTGCGGTGGGCCGCCCGCCGCGGCCGGCGGCTCCTGACCCGGAGGCCGGCACCGCGACGCACGGCCGCGGCCCACACCGATCCCCCGCGGCCCGAGCCGATGGCCCCGGAGCCACGGCCCGACCTCTCGTGGGGCGAACCGGTGGCCGCCGGCATGCGGCAACGGCTCGAGCGGTTCGAGACCGCCGCCGGCGACGACTGCCTCCGCGGCCGGCTGCTCGTGCCGATCGCCGCCGGCAGCCGCGCGGGCCACGCCCACGTCGGCTTCTGCCCCCCCTTCACCATCACGCCGTCGGTGGAGGCCTCCACCGACGGCGACTTCGTCGAGACGACGGTCACGGCGGCCGAGATCCTGCCCTGGGGCGTGCGGATCGAGTGCCGTCTCTCCGAGCAGGCCGAGGAGCCACTGGAGATCCCCGTCGTCATCCTCGCCCACCGCCCCGCCTGACCCGAGACGCCCATGGCCCGCTGGCCCACCCACGTGTGGACGACGCTGTTCACGTACGGTGTGATCTTCCTCGGGTTTCCACTGCTGTGCCTCGTGTTCTGGTTCTGGGTCCGCGGCGGCTGACCGCGGCCCGGACGCCCTTCCAAGAAGGTCGATGACGAGATGCTCCACGCGATCGTGATGGCCGGTGGCTCGGGGACGAGATTCTGGCCGGCGAGCCGTGCCGCCCTGCCCAAACAGCTGCTGCCGCTGGCCGGCGAGCGGACACTGCTGGAGGACACCGTCGCCCGACTCACGGGGCTCGTGCCGGCGGAGCGGACGATGGTGGTCACCGCCGCACGGCTGCTCGACGCCGTCCGCCGGCAACTGCCCGACGTGCCCGCCGCGGGACTCGTCGGCGAGCCCTGCAAGCGA
>VGYP01000437.1 GCA_016872955.1 Planctomycetota bacterium | reverse complement strand
GATGGAGGAGGCCCGAAACCTCAACCACAACTACGTCGGCACCGAGCACATCCTGCTCGGCCTTCTCCGCGAGCAGGAGGGTGTGGCGGCCCAGGTGCTCATGAACCTCGGGCTCAAGTTGGAGGATGTTCGCGAGGAGGTGCTCAATCTGCTGGGGCACGGCATGGAGGAGGGGGGCGAGCGAGCCGGTATGGGCGGCCGCCAGCCAGCCGGGGCCGGCGGAGGTGGCGGCGAGGGCAGTCCGAAGGGGGGCAAGAGCAAGACCCCGGCGCTCGACAGCTTCGGTCGTGACCTTACCGAGTTGGCCAGGCAGGGCAAGCTCGACCCCGTGATCGGTCGGGAGAAGGAAATCGAGCGAGCGATCCAGATTCTCTGCCGCCGCACGAAGAACAACCCGGTGCTGCTCGGCGAGGCGGGCGTCGGCAAGACGGCGATCGTGGAGGGCTTCGCGCAACGGGTCGTCGACGGCAACGTGCCCGAGTTGCTGGCCGACCGCCGGATCGTGGTGCTCGACCTGGCAATGATGGTCGCCGGCACCAAGTATCGCGGCCAGTTCGAGGAGCGGATCAAGGCCGTGATGAACGAGGTGCGGCGGGCCAAGAACACGATCCTGTTCATCGACGAGCTGCACACGCTGGTCGGTGCCGGCGGCGCGGAGGGGGCGATCGACGCCTCCAATGTCCTCAAGCCGGCCCTGGCCCGCGGTGAAATCCAGTGCATCGGCGCCACCACGCTCGACGAGTACCGCAAGTACATCGAGAAGGACTCGGCGCTCGATCGACGGTTCCAGATCATCATGATCGAGCCGGCCACGAAGGACGAGGCCGTCGAGATCCTCAAGGGGCTTCGCGACCGGTACGAGGGGCATCACCGCGTGACGATCTCGGATGCGGCGATCGAGGCGGCAGTCGACCTGTCGAGTCGCTACATCACCGGCCGCTGCCTGCCCGACAAGGCCATCGACGTGATCGATGAGGCCGGAGCTCGCGTGCGGCTCAAGGCGATGACCAAGCCGCCGGACCTCAAGGAGATCGACGAGGAGGTCGAGCGACTCAACAAGGAGAAGGAGGAGGCGGTCGCCAACCAGGACTTCGAAAAGGCGGCCGCACTGCGGGACCAGGCCGACAAGCTGAAGAAGAAGAAGCAACAGATGACCCGCGACTGGCGGGACAAGAGCCGCGAGACCGACGGTGTGGTCGACGACGAGGTGATCGCGGAAGTCGTCTCGAAGATGACCGGCATCCCGCTGACCCGCATGTCGACGGAGGACCAGGCGCGTTTGATGGGCATGGAGAACGAGCTTCACCGGCGGGTCATCGGCCAAGACGCCGCCATCAAGAGCATCTCCAAGGCAGTGCGGCGGAGCCGCTCCGGCCTCAAGGATCCCAAGCGACCGATCGGGTCGTTCGTCTTCGCCGGCCCGACGGGTGTCGGCAAGACGCTGCTCGCGAAGGCGCTTGCGGAGTTTATGTTCGGTGACGCCGAGGCGCTGATCCAGATCGACATGAGCGAATATATGGAGAAGCACAACGTCAGTCGCCTGATCGGCGCGCCGCCGGGGTACGTCGGCTTCGAGGAAGGCGGCCAGCTCACGGAAAAGATCCGGCGGCGGCCCTATGCCGTGGTCCTGCTCGACGAGATCGAGAAGGCCCACCCGGACGTCTTCAACATGCTGCTCCAGGTGATGGAGGAGGGCAGGCTCACGGATTCTTTCGGTCGCAACGTCGATTTCCGCAACACGATCCTTATCATGACGACCAACGCCGGTGCGGAGGCGATCAAGAACGAGGCCGCCTTCGGCTTCCAGAAACCCGACGGGGACGCGTCGTACGCCAGCATGAAGTCGCGGGTCAACGAGCGGATTGAGAAGGTGTTCCGGCCGGAGTTCCTGAACCGCCTCGATGATGTGATCGTGTTCCATCACCTCACGGTGGACGACCTCAAGCAGGTGATCGACATCGAGTTGGCGAAGGTCCGCGAGCGGCTCAGTGAGCGGGGCCTGGCGCTTGAGCTCACCGACGAGGCCAAGCAGTTCCTCATCAAGAAGGGTTCAGACACGGACTTCGGGGCCCGACCACTGCGGCGGGCGCTCGAGAACTTCATCGAGGACCCGGTCAGTGAGGAGTTGCTCAAGGGCGAGTTCGAGGGCAAGGACACGATCCGCGTCGACTGCCGCGAAGTGGCCGGCAAGAAGCAACTCAGCTTCACGGGGCTTGTCACGGCTGAGCCGGTGGCCACGGCCACCACCGATCCCCCGCCGGCGGGCTGAGGGGGGGCGGCGTCAGCCGGCGGCTTGCGGCCTGCGTGCCACGGGTCGCGGCCGCGAGCGCAGGCGTAGTCGCAGCCGATGTCGTAGTCGGGTTTCCGGGTCTTCTCGTCGTGCCACGAGCCACGACAGCGGGGGACGCAGGCGCACGTTCCGTCGCTGCACGAAGAGGTGGCCATGGCGGCCGTCGGCCTCGCGAACAGGAAGGCCAGGAGGACCAGCAGCCTGCCGGAGCCATCGTGGATGGGCATCGCCTAGACCTTCC
>VGYP01000436.1 GCA_016872955.1 Planctomycetota bacterium | reverse complement strand
GTACGACCGCAGCCGGCAGGTGATCCTCGACCTGGTCGGGGGCCAGGAACTGCTCGGCGACATCCCCTGGTTCCGCCGGTCGATCGAGGCCCGCAATCCCTCCGTCGACCCGCTCAATCTGATCCAGGTGGAGTTCATGCGGCGGCGGCGGGCCGCGCCGTCCGACGAGCCGGCCGAGGCCGAGCGACTCCGCGACCTGCTGCGCCTGTGCGTGCAGGGCATCGCCGCCGGCATGCGGACCACCGGATGAGCCTCGGGGAGCACGCCATGATCGCCGCCGACCTCGCCATCGACACGCTCGGCCCCTGCCGCATCGACTCGCCGCTACGGTCGCGGATCGAGGGCCGCCGCACCACCGAGCACTATGTGGCCGAGGATGATCGCGTCCTCTACCACGACACGCTGGGCCAGGTGGGCGGGCTCGGGGCCGCCGCCGACCTGCCCGGCTTCGAGCCGGCCGGTCCCCGACGGAGCATCTTTTTCGACCCCGCCAAGCTCCGTGTCGGAATCGTCACCTGCGGCGGCCTCTGCCCCGGCATCAACGACGTGATCCGCGGGATCGTGATGGAGCTCGTGTTCCACTATGGCGTGCGGCGGATCTACGGCTTCCGCAACGGGTACCAGGGCTTCATCCCCCGTTTCGGGCACGATGTCGTCGACCTCACGCCCGACGTGGTCAGCCGGATCGCCGAGGACGGCGGCACGTTGCTGGGCACCTCCCGCGGAGCCCAGGATTCCGACGAGATCGTCGATTGCCTCGAGCGGCAGGACATCGGCGTGCTGTTCGTGATCGGTGGCGATGGCACGCTCCGCGGGGCGATGCAGGTGGCCGAACGGGTGCGGGCCCGCGGTGGGCGGATCGCCGTGGTCGGCATCCCCAAGACGATCGACAACGACATCCCCTTCATCGACCAGTCGTTCGGCTTCCAGACCGCCTTCACCGAGGCGACCAAGAGCATCCGCGCAGCGCACGTCGAGGCCAAGGCCTCGCCGCATGGTGTCGGCCTCGTGAAGCTGATGGGCCGCCACTCCGGGTTCATCGCCTGCTACGCGGCCCTTGCCGAGCCCGACGCCAACTACGTGCTGATCCCGGAGGTGCCCTTCCAACTCGACGGGCCGCGGGGCCTGCTGGAACACCTGCTGACGCGGGTCCGCGACCGTGGCCACGCCGTGATCGTCGTCGCCGAAGGGGCCGGCCAGGACCTGGTGCCCACCGAGGAGGTGGGGGTCGACGCCTCTGGCAACCGCAGGCTACGCGACATCGGGCACTTTCTTCGTCGCCGGATCGAGGGGCACTTCGCGGCCGCCGGGGTGGAACTGAACCTCAAGTACATCGACCCTAGCTATGCGATCCGCAGCGTGGAGGCCAACCCCTTCGACAGCGTCTACGGCATCCGCCTGGCCCAGAACGCGGTGCACGCGGCGGTCGCCGGACGGACGGAAATGGTCGTGGGTCGCTGGCGGGGCCGCTACGTGCACGTCCCGATGCGGCTGGCCGTCAGCCGCCGCAACCAGGTCTGCCCGGACGGCGACCTCTGGCTGGCCGTGCTGGAGGCCACCGGCCAGCCGCCGGCGTTCGGGTGAGACGAGCGGGGCATGCTCCGAACCGAGTGACGGCCTGCCGTCGCAACGCGACAGGGCACCGGCATCACCCCCCGTGAACCCCTCGTTTCTGGGTTACGGATCGGGCAGCCGTGCCACGATCCGCAGCGGGCCACTCGAGCCGCCGGCGATCTTCATGGGAAGGGCCGCCTCGCCGACGAGCCGCTCGGGGTGAGATCGATCCAGCGGCCCGCGGCGGGCGGGCGTCACGGCGCCGCGTCGGCCGCCGGCTGGCCGCCGCTCGGGGCGGCCGTCTTTCCCGCCGCGGCACCGGCCTTGTCGTCGACCCTCACGAGCAGCAACTGCTCGACCTTGCCACCGTCGCGGTGGACGAGGATGGTCGTCTGTTGCTTGGTGAGGTTCGCCAGGCCCGCCTCGTAGACGGGCGTCTTCTTGTCGCCGATCGTCCAGGCGGCTTTCTGGGTCTTCTTGTCGACCTTGCCCGCCATGTTGGTCGTGGAGTCGGACACGGCGTCGTAGTAGGTGCCGCGGAGAAGCCCGGCCTGGTCGATCGCCAGGCTCATGAAGGTGCTCGGATTGGTCTCCTCCGACCGGGCGAGGGCGAAGACACCCAGCGGCCGCCACTGATCATCGTCGGCCGGTGTCGCCGCGGCTCCCTGTCCTGCGAGGTCGGCGGCCTGCTGCCCATACTGTTCGGCCGAGCCGACCCGCTGGCCCTGCACGTAGACGCCGTCGTCCTGGTAGCAGACCGTCGAGCCGTAGTCGTAGGCCACCGGTGCCGAGCCGTAGCCGCCCCAGCCCGCGAGATCGCCCCAGGCCATGCCGGCGAGCATGCCCCAGCCGAGGCCGACCCACCACCCGCCCGGCCACCAGGCATTGAAGTGGTCGCCATACCAGCCGCGACCGCGGTACCGACCACCACGATAGAAGTTGTCTCGGATGGCATTTCCCCGGTCGGCGAGCGCTCCGCGCGAATAGGGTC
>VGYP01000435.1 GCA_016872955.1 Planctomycetota bacterium | reverse complement strand
GCTCGGCCCGTCGCGGTCGATGAGCGTGATCCGGACGCTGGCATCGACTGAAAACCCGCTGTTGTCCCAGGCGAGGATGTCGGCGGCGGCAGCGGCGTCGATGAGGCGAGCGAGTCTGAACCACCGGGTCACGCGGCGGCGGACCCGATCGGTCCGCGCCGCCAGATCGGCCTGGGTGATCGGCCGGGCCGGCAGGAACGTCGGCGGGTTGTCGCGCCCTGCGTCGTCTGCAGCCGGCACGAAGACGCCGATCCAGTGCGGCACGCTGGCGGCCGTGGTCGCCGTGCTCTGGCAGGACATCCGGCGCATCGCCGTCGGCACCCTCACCGCGCTGCTCCGGGGCCGGCCGCTGGCCACGCCGGAGTCGCGCGCGGGACTGTTCGTCGTCGTCGGCACGGTGCCGATCGTGGCCATCGGGCTGGCCTGCAAGGAACTGATCGAGGGTCCGCTGCGGTCGCTCGAGGCGATCGTGTTCGCGCTGGTGGCGGCCAGCGCGGCGATGGCCGTGGCCGAGCTGGTCGCCGGGGCGCGGGCCGGGCGCGGTGATCGCGGCCGCGCCGGGCTCGACGCCCTGCGGCCGGCCGACTGCCTGATCGTGGGACGCGCCCAGGCGCTGGCCCTCGTGCCGGGCACGTCGCGCAGCGGCATCACCATCTCGGCGGGCATGCTCGGCGGCCTCGACCGGCCGACGGCGGCCCGGTTCTCGTTCCTGCTCTCCCTGCCGGCGATCGCCGCGGCGGCCGTGCTGGAGCTGGCCGGCGCCTGGCGGGAGATTCTGGGCACGCCCGCGGCCCGCGGGGCACTCGCCTGGGGAACGCTCACCGCGGCCGTCGTCGGCTATGCCTCGATCCGCTGGCTCCTCGCGCTGCTGGCGAGCCGCACCCTGCTATCCTACGTGCTCAGGACGGGGTGGATCGTCGCCCCGGCGACCTGACGCGACTTTCACCGGCTGCGGCCGTTGAAGACTCCGATGCCTCTGCTGCGAACCCTGGCCGGCGCCCTGCTCCTCGCCGTGACGACGGCCGCTGCCGCCGCGCCGGCCGACCGCTGCGACGACGCCACGTTCCTGCGCCGGGCCACGCTCGACCTGCTCGGCCGCCAGCCCACGCCGGACGAGATCGAACCGTTCCTGGCCGACGCCGCGGCCGACAAGCGGTCGGCGGCGGTGGACCGGATGCTGGCCGACCCGGCCTGGGCCCGCACCTGGGCCCGCTATTTTCGTGACGTGATCCTGTTCCGGCGCAGCGACGACCGGGCGTTGGCCATGGCCCTGCCGCTGGAGCGGTTCTTCGAGGCGCGGCTCCGGGACGACGCCTCGTGGGCGGCGCTCGCCCACGACATGATCACCGCCACCGGGTCGCCGGCGGAGCGCGGCGAGACGGCGATCATCATGGCCCAGATGGGGGAAACGGCCGACGTCGCCGCCGAGATGTCGCGGGTGTTCCTCGGCGTGCAGATCCAGTGCGCCCAGTGCCACGACCACTTCACAGACCGCTGGAAGCGGCGGCAGTTTCACGAGTTCGCCGCCTTCTTTCCGCGGGTCGAGATCCGGCGCGGCATGGGCACGGGCCTCGACCGGTTCGAGGTCGTGTCGCGCGACGAGCCCCCACGGCGGGGCAAGGGGGCCAAGCCGGCCAACGCCCTGCGCGGCGAGCTCGAGCACCGGATGCCCGATCGTGACGATCCCTCGCGGCCCGGCACGGTCGTGACGCCGACCTTCTTCCTCACCGGCGCGAGCCTGCCGACCGGCACGAGCGACATGCGCCGGCGGCGGACGGTGGCCCGCTGGATCAGCGTTACCGACAACCCCTGGTTCGCCCGGGCGATCGTCAACCGCGTGCATGCCGAACTCGTGGGGGATGGCTTCTACGCCGGCATCGACGACCTCGGTCCCGACCGCGAGCCGCGGGATCCGGACACGCTCGCCGCCCTGTGCCGCACGTTCGTCGCCGCGGACCACGACCTGCGGGTGCTGTTTCGCGCGGTGACGGCGCTGCCCGCCTATCAGACGGCGAGCCGGTCGCGGTCGCACGCCGGCCGCGTGGCCGCCGGCGTCACCTGCCCCCAGCGGCTGCGGGCCGACCAGGCCTTCGCGCAGGTGCTCCGCGCCCTCGGCGCCGAGGAGGCGGAGGCGGCCGGCCGCGGTCCGGCTGGGCGCGGCACGCAGGTGCGGGCACCGCGGAACGCCTTCGAGCAGGCCTTCGGCTTCGACCCCAGCCTGCCGCGCGAGGAGGTCGCCGGCACGATCCCTCAGGCGCTGCTGCTGATGAACAGCCAGCCGCTGGCACGGGCGCTCGACGCCGAGCGGCGCTCCACCGTCCTCGGCCGGCTGCTCGCCGAGCACGGCGACGATCGGGCCGTCGCCGACGCGCTCCACCTGCGGACGCTGGCCCGCCACGCCACGCCTGACGAACTGCAGGCCTGCGTCGACCACGTCCGCGCGACGGGCGACCGCGCCGACGCCTTCGAGGACGTGTTCTGGGCACTGGTCAACAGCGCGGAATTCATCCACCGGAAGTAGCGCCGGCATCCCCGGGGCCGTCGCC
>VGYP01000434.1 GCA_016872955.1 Planctomycetota bacterium | reverse complement strand
TTCTCGTCCGGGGGCGACGCCATCGCGGCTGCCAGACGCGTAGAAAGGCGATTCGAGCCCGGCGGCGACACGGCCACGCTGCGCCGATTGCGGGCCGACTGGCAGGCCGCCGTCGCCCGGTGCCGCGGCTGGGCGATGGCTCGTTGACCGGATGGACGGTCCGTGTCGGCAGATCGCCACATGGCCGCGTATGATCGCAGGTTGGGAGTTGCGACATGTGCTGCGTCCGCTTCTTTATCGGGCTGTGGTCGGCCATCACCGCGACCGGCGAGGTGGCGGCGAGTGACCGTGTGACTTCCCGGGCCGCCGAGGTCCCTGAGGCCCGGCAGGCTGCGGTGGGACTCGACGCGGAGGTGCAGGCGACGTGGACACGCCTCCCGCTCCGAGACTGGGCGAATCGAGCCACGACCTTGGCCGGCAAGCCCGTCGTGCTCGATCGAAGGGTCGATCCTCAGGTGCTCGTCACGCTCAAGGCAGACGGCATGCCGCTTCGCGAGGTTCTCACGAAGGTGGCGGCGACGGCGGACGCGGCCGTCGACGAGCTGGCCGGCAGCGTGCGGATCGTTCCGGCCACAGCGGCGAGTCGGGCCCGCCGTGCCGACCAAGACCGGTCCGCCCGCGTGGCCGCCCTGCCCCCCGGTCCTCGGGCCACTGTCTCGGCCCGCCGGCCATGGCATTGGCCGGCCGCGGCTCGTCCCCGCGACCTCGTCGTCACCGCGGCCGCCGAGGCCGGCGTCGAGGTAAGCGGCGTCGACTCGATTCCACACGACCACTTCCCGCCCGCCGATCTTTCCCCGCTGTCGCTCGCCGAGCGGCTCGATCTCGTGCTCGCCCACTTCGACCGGCGGGTCGTCTGGGAGTCGCGAGCCGGCAAGGCGACTGGCCGGATCGTCGCGATCGACGCCGAACTGACGGACCTGGCCGTCCCCATCGCGCAACCTCGCCCACCCCGTCCGCGGCCGGGTCACCGCACCGTCACGGTCCGCGACGAGTTCACGCTGCGGCTGGAGGCCCCTCTCGATCAGGCGCTCGCGGCGATCAGCGACCGGCTCGGCCTGGCGCTCGACCTCGATGCCGCCGGCCTCGCGGGCCGCGGCATCGCCCCGGGTGAAATCGTGCGGGCCGCGGTTGAGAAAGCCTCGCGGGAGGAACTGCTCGACGCTATCGTGCATCCGCTCGGACTGGCCTGGCGGATCGAAGGCGATCGCCTGCGGGTGTTCCCTGCCCCGCCGTCACCATGAACGTCACGATCCACACCCGCTCCCACAACGCCGCGGCCCGCGTTCAACGCGGACTGCCCGCGGGCGTGCTGCTCGTGGCATGCGTCGCTGCCGGGCAGGTGGCCACGGCGACTGATCCGGTGGTGGGCGAGATCGCCAAGCGGGTCGAGGCCACCCGCACGAGACCTTCCGTCCACGAAGACCGGCACGCGATCGAGCGGGCCCTCGCAGCCGCGAACGTGTCGGCCGACTCGACGGCCCGCCTGTTCGCGGCGGTCGCCACCGCCGATCTGCCGGGCATGGCCGCCAGCCTCGATGGTTTCCTGTTCTTCACTCGAGACCCCGCCTGGTCGCCGCTCCGCCGCCAGTTCGCCGAGTTCCTCGAGCTCCCGGGCGTGACCATGCTCGACCCTGCCCGCGTCCGTGCCCTGGCAGACTATGGCGGTGTGGTGTCGCTTCCCGATCTTGGTCGTCTCACCGCAGAGACCGCCGCCGCGCTGGCGACCTTCGGCCGCGATGATTGGGGGGCCGCCCTCGAGTTTCCAGCCGTCACCGAAGTCGATGCCGACACCGCCGCGGCGCTGGCATCGTGCCCGTCGCTGCTGGTGTTGCCGAACCTGCGGAGGCTCTCGGCCGACGCCGCCCGGGCCCTCGCGCGTCACGATGGCATCGGCATCGTGATCGGCGGCCTCGCCGACCTGCCGCCCGACGTCGCCGAAGCCTTGGCGAGCTGCCGATCGATGCAGGGCCTGTTGTTGTCCGATCTCGAGAGACTCGAATCCAAGCCCCTGGCCCGGCGGCTTTCCCAGCAGGACCACGTGTTCCTGCCGCGGATCAGGGTGATCAGCCCCGAAATCGCCGCTGCTCTCCGCGGCAACGAGGGGGGCGAACTGGCCCTACCGGCCCTCGGCGGCGTGTCTCCGGAGCTTGCCCGTGAACTAGTCGGAGCCGGGTATTACTGGCTGCGGCTCGGCGGATGTGACACGCTCTCCGCCGAGGCGGCGGCCGTCCTCGCCGGGCACAACGGTCAACTCACGTTCACCGGACCGCGACCGTTTCCGGCAGCGGCGGCCGCCGAGCTGGCCAGGCACGCCAACGTCGTGTCGCTGCCTCAGCTCCCCGCGCTTCCGGCCGACGTGGCCAGGGCGCTCGCGGCCCATCAAGGCACCCTGCAACTCGGCGGCCTGAGAACGCTCTCCGCCGAGACGGCGGCCTCGCTGGCGGAGCACGCCGGCGCGATCCATCTGCCGGCCGTGGAGACCATCTCGCCCGCGGTCGCCGCGATCTTCGCACCGCGCAGCGAAACGGTCCTGCTGACTGGGCTACGGTC
>VGYP01000433.1 GCA_016872955.1 Planctomycetota bacterium | reverse complement strand
GGGCTCCTGGCTGCTGACCGCGGTCGCCGATCCGGCGGGCCTGGTCGAGTTCGAGTCGCTCGGCATCGCCGTGCCGGTGGCGGAGATCTACGCCGGCGTCGAATTTCCGGCCGCGGGCTGACGTGAAAACCGACCGGCGAAGACGGCGGACATGTTCGGCCGGATCCTCCAGGTCGAGACGGTAAACACCGGCCCGTACGAGTTCCGTGTCCGCCGCCGGCGGACATGGAGCGGGGAGCACCGCATGGGACCGACGATCATGCCTGTCCTTTCTTCTCCCCTGCCCGCTGCCATCCGAAGCACGTCGTGATCCGGGCGCGGCGGTTTCGGGTGGCATGCGTCGAGCAGCTGTCACGGTGTGCAAATCCTACATCGCCGATGTAGGATTTGCGTTTGTGACGCGAGCAACGCCATGGTCGCGGCCCGGAGGGAGCATGGCCAGGATTTTTTCTCGATTACTCGCCCCGCCGAAGAAGACGTTCCTCCTGCTCGGGCCTCGTGGCACGGGGAAGTCCACCTGGTTGGCGAACCATTTTCCGCGGGCTGTCAGGATCGATCTGTTGCACGCGGAGCAGTTGTATCGCTACCGATCGAATCCGTCGTTGCTCCGATCGGACCTCGGTGGGCTTCGGGCTGGCGAATGGGCGGTCATCGACGAGGCCCAGAAAGTGCCCGATCTGCTCGATGAAATACACGGGCTTTACGAAGCACGGCGCATCAATTTCGCGATCACCGGCTCCAGTGCCAGAAAACTGCGTCGAGCCGACGTCAACCTGCTCGGTGGCCGGGCGATTCGGTGCGATTTTTCCCGCTGGCTTGGGCAGAGATCAAGCACACCTCGTTTCTCGATGCGTGTCTCGCCTACGGGACGCTTCCTCCCGTGGTTACGGACCCGTTGCATGCGACCGACACGCTCGCGAGCTACGTGGGCACCTATCTTCAGGAGGAGATTGCGGCGGAGGCACTGACCCGCAATATCCAGCCGTTCGCGCGGTTCCTTCAGGAAGCCGCAAAGCACCACGCCCAGGTGCTGAACGTCGAGCGGGTCGCCCAGCGAGCGGCGATCAAGCGGCGCACGGTCGACACCTACTTCGAGATTCTCGAAGACACACTGCTCGGCCTGCGGCTCCCCGCATATCGCCCCGGGCTTCGCTCGAAGGAGGTGGCTCACCCGAAATTTTATTTCTTCGACGCCGGGGTGGCCCGGGCCGCGGCGGGCTGGATTCGGGAGACGATGCCCGACGAATGGCGGGGTTTCTCGTTCGAGACGCTCGTGCTCGGCGAGCTCCGCGCGTTCAATTCCTATCGGCGGAAAGACAAGCGGTTGTTCCACTACAGCGTGACCGGAGCATTCGACATCGACTTCGTGGTGGAAACGCAAAAGAAGGTCTTGAATCGGCCGGCCCGGCTCGTGGCCATCGAGGCCAAAGCCTCGTCTCAATGGCGGTCGGAGTGGAGCCGGCCCTTGGCAATGATCGCCGAGCATGGCGCGATCGATGCTGCGTATGGCGTCTACCTCGGAAAGAAGACGATCGTGAACGATGCGGTCACGGTCTTGCCGTTCGCCGAGTTCAGCCGCCGTCTGTGGGCTGGCGACGTTTTCTGAAAACGTCGGCGGCACCGCCGGATTCACCGTCGCTATCCCGCAGCCAAGCCGGCGTAGCCCCAGTCGAGGCCCACGCCTGAAGTGGCCAGCGCGCCCGCCTGCTCAAGGGGATGCCCAAGGGGATGCCTGCCCAAGGTGATGCCTGTCCATTTCGCTGCTTCCCTTTCTGCGATATGCTGAATCAAGGTTTGGCTCGCACAAATCTCTGGGTTGATCGAGCCAATCCCCCATTACCATCTCACCGCCATGCAAAGCCTCGTCGACATCGAGCAAGCCGTGCAAAATCTCTCGGCTGAGCAGCAGGCCGAGCTCCTGCTATTCGTCGCCGAGCGGCTTCGAAGTCAGCGCGTCCCCCTTCCTGAGCCGCGGGCGTTCACCCGGGAACAACTGGAAGCGTGGCTCGACGAGGACGAGCAGGCGATGGAACGGTTTTGGGCCGGATCGTGAGGTTGTTCGTCGATGCCAGCGTAGCGCTCGCCGCGTGTGGAAGGCCGCGCGGTGCTTCCCGGGCCATCTTCAATGCCGCCGCTGCCCATGGCTGGGAGTTGGTATCGAGCGGATACTCGCTTGCCGAGGTTCGTCGCAACCTCGGCAAACTCCCCGGGGACCCGGCGGTCGAATGGCAGGCGATCGCAGGCGGCCTTCGCATCGTTCGGGATGTCTGGACGAGCGACATGCCAGCCGTGTTCGGTGCCGCAAAAGATCGCCCAGTGCTGTTTACGGCAGCCGCATGGGCCGACGTGCTGCTGACGCTCGACACCGCGGATTTTATCGCCCTACTGGGCAACAGTTTTTATGCTCTCCATGTTCTGACGCCCGGCATGTTCTTGGAGTGGCAGCGGGCGACTGTTGACGGCGGTCGAGAACGGCGGCGCGGGGACCGTGTCGCGGCGGTCCAAAATGGCGGCGCACAACCGTGCAGTTCTTTGGGAGGGGAGGATCGGGG
>VGYP01000432.1 GCA_016872955.1 Planctomycetota bacterium | reverse complement strand
CGGTGAGTCCCAATGGCTCCAGTCGGCGGCGATCGAGAGGAGCGCCGCCTTGTCCATGGTGTCGAGTTTAGTCGACACTCTATGTGGTGTCCAGTAAACTCGACACTTTTCAGTTGCGGTCGATGTTGCGGCGGGGTCTTCGGATCGTCGCGTTTGATAGCCTCTTGCATTCGGTATAGCGTCTGTTATAAAACACGATCATGGGATCACGCGATAACCAAAGACGACGCGATAACGCCGAATTCGGGCTAATTTCGGCAATTCCTGCCGATTTCGCAACGCGGATCAAGCAATTCCGCACGAGGCTCGGGCTCACACAGGTGGAGCTCGCCGCTCGTCTCGGGGTCTCGTTCGCGACCGTGAATCGCTGGGAAAACGGCCAGACAAAGCCGTCGCCACTCTCGTGGCAGAGGTTGGTGAGTCTCGACGACGGCGTCTCTGAGTCGGCAGGAGCCGACGTTGGCCGGGCTTCGCGCGAACCGCCCGTTCTCGACTTCACGGGTGCCCCTCCCGCCGTTCGTGCCCTGGTCGAGGGTGAACGGTTGAGCTTCGGGCACATGTTCAACCCCGCGTTCGCCACCGAGATTTCCCAGATCGATCCGCTGCCACACCAGCGGATTGCCGTCTATGAGCACATGCTCGTGCAGTTCCCGCTGCGGTTCCTCCTCGCTGACGATGCCGGTGCGGGCAAGACGATCATGTCGGGCCTCTATATCCGCGAGATGATGGCCCGCCGTCTCGTCAAGCGGATCCTGATCGTGCCGCCGGCAGGATTGATCGGCAATTGGGAGCGTGAAATGTCCACGCTCTTCAGCCTGCCGTTCCGCATCGTCACCGGTGCCGACGCACGCACCGGCAATCCCTTCGTCGGAGAAGGCAGCGACTGCGTCATCGTGAGCGTCGACACCCTCACCGGCTCGCGGATGTTTTCTTGCCTTCGTGAGCCGGGCGTGGAGCCCTACGACCTCGTCATCTTCGACGAGGCCCACAAGCTCTCCGCGGACTGTGGCAACGATCTGCGCGTTCGCAAGACGGATCGGTATCGGCTGGCGGAAGCGCTGTGCGGCGTCGCCGATGTGCCGGCCACGTGGCGAATGCCATGGGCCGCGCATCACGTGTTGCTCCTTACCGCCACCCCGCACCAGGGCAAGGACTATCCGTATTACGCCCTCTGGCGGCTGCTCGATTCCGAGATCCTCGCCACTCCCGAAGCCTTTGCCGAATACCCTCCGGAGCGGCGGCGAGCCCACTTCATCCGCCGCACCAAGGAGGAAATGGTCACCCTCGACGGGAAGCCTCTCTATCCGAAGCGGATTTCCGACACGCTCGGATACGCCCTGACCCAGGGGACCGTCAGCGAGCAGGCTCTGTACGACGAGACGACCGACTACATGCGGCACGTCTACAACCGTGCCAAGCTCTTGAACCGCTCGGCCGCACGGCTGGCGATGAGCGTGCTCCAGCGCCGCATGGCCAGTTCGACCTATGCCCTCCTGCGATCCCTCGATCGCCGAATCGACAAGCTCGACGATCTCATTCGTCGCGTCCAGGAGGGAAATCTCACCGCGGAGCAACTCCTCGTCCTCCAGCGAAATCTCGCTGAGGAAGACGACGTTCTCGACACCAAGACGGCCGACGAGGAGACCGCCGAGGGTGATCGCGAAGAATGCGACATCAGCGAAGACCGGCTGCTCGCCGGCGTCATCGCCGCGTCCTTGACCGATCTGGTCGTCGAGCGCGAGCAGGTCGTGGCGCTGCGCGACCTCGCCCGCAGGGTCTACGAGCAGGGGGCCGAGTCCAAGTTTGACAAGCTCCGGGAAGTGCTGGCCCTCCCGAGCTTCGCCGGTGAGAAGTTCATCATCTTCACCGAGCACCGCGACACCCTCGACTACCTGATCAAGCGGCTCGGAGGCATGGGCTTCACCGAGCAGATCGCCCAGATCCACGGCGGCATGGATTACAGGGTGCGACAGGAACAAGTCGAGCGGTTCCGGCGGCCGAGCGAGGCGGGCGGCGCACGATTCATGGTCTGCACCGATGCTGCGGCCGAAGGCATCAACCTGCAGTTCTGTTGGATCATGATCAACTTCGACGTGCCGTGGAATCCGGCCCGTCTCGAGCAGCGCATGGGCCGAATCCACCGTTACGGCCAGAAGCACGACCCCGTGCAGATCGTCAACCTCGTCGCTCCGGACACCCGCGAGGGGCTCGTCATCAAGACGGTGCTCGACAAGCTGGAGTCGACCCGGATCGCGCTGGGTAACGACAAGGTCTTCGACTCGATCGGCAGACTCTTCGAGGGGGTGTCACTCAAGACGTACATGGAGCGGGCGATCACCGATGGCACGGACGGTGTCGTGCACGACATCGACGGCCGTCTCACCCCGGAGCAGGTGGAGGCTCTGGCCGCCCAAAAAAGTCGGCTGTACGGGGACGGCGGCGATGTGAAACGGGAGCTTCCCCGGATGCGCGACGCCCTCGAGAAGGAGGCGTACTGCCGTCTCCTCCCAGGGTACGTGCGGCAGTATCTCGAGAGCGCAGCCCCGCTTGTGG
>VGYP01000431.1 GCA_016872955.1 Planctomycetota bacterium | reverse complement strand
AAAGCGTCGGCAGACGTCGGGCACGCTCGCACCCTTCCCAAGGTCTACGTCAGCTTGCCGAAGCAGGCCCACGATCTGCTCTGTACTGCATCGTTTCTTCATTCGAGAACCCTTTCCAGCCCCAGTCGAGGCTTGAGGATTCTCTCACAAGACATGGGGCAAGATTTGGGGAGGGGGTCGGCCAAGCGTTGGCAGGTCAGTGCGGCCGCGGTGGTCGCGACCAGGGAGTGGTCGCCCTAGGCGCGCTGGCCGCCGGTGGCCTCGCGGCCGACGGCGGCCCGAACGGATACGGCCCCGGCCCGAGCGGGTAGGGATAACCACCGCCGTACACGGTGATGCCCGGCCGCCCCAGCCCGGTCTGCTCGACCGGCTCGGCAGGCCGCACCGGCACCCCGACGGCGACGTTACTAAAGACGGTGCCGTGTCGGCCGTGCGCGGCGGCGAGGCCATTGTTGTACAGCGTCACGTTGCCGTACCGCATGCCTACCAGGCCGTTGTTGAAGTACTCCGTCCGACCGACGCGGTTGGAGACCAGTCCGTTGGCGTAGAAGGTCTTTCGGCCGACGGCGACGCTGCTGCCACCCCAGTTGCCCAGCCCAAAGCCGTTCTCGGCCGAGGCCGGATTGGCATGCCAGGCGGCGAGGCAGATGGCCAGCACGGTCGAAAGGACGGTTCGCGACAGCATCAGGCGGGGACAGCCGGGGCATTCGAAGAGGCTCCTCACTCTACCCCGAACCGCGATACCGTGCGTTCACCGTACCCGATCAAGCGCCGGACCAAGGAGCCGGAACGGCCGTCACCGCACGGCGATTTGCGGGCACCGAGCCCGGTATGGATATTTCAGACGTCCATAGAATCGTTGCATCCGTCACCCCGGCCACCGCGTCGCATGGCGTTCCTCGACGACGACTTCCTGCTCGCAAGCGGCGTCGCCGGCGACCTCTACCACCGGGTGGCGGCGCGACAGCCGATCGTCGACTACCACTGCCACCTGTCGCCCCGCGACATCGCGGAGGACCGCCGCTTCGCCGACCTCCACGAGGCCTGGCTCGCCGGCGACCATTACAAGTGGCGGGCCATGCGGGCCGACGGCGTGCCCGAGGATCTGATCACCGGCACGGCCCCGCCGCATGAAAAGTTCCGAGCCTGGGCCCGGACCGTGCCGCACACGCTTCGCAACCCACTCTTCCATTGGAGCCATCTCGAACTCCGCCGTCACTTCGGTATCGAGACGCTGCTGGAGGAGGCCACCGCCGACGCGACCTGGCAGGAGGCCAACCGGCTGCTGGCCTCGTCAGACCTCTCGGCCCGCGGCATCCTCCGACGGTTCGACGTGGAACTTGTGGGCACGACCGACGACCCCGCCGACCAGCTCGACTGGCACGCGCGGATCGCCACCGCCGGCCTGGCCACCAGGGTCGTGCCGACGTTTCGTCCCGACGCCGCCGCGGGGGTGGCTCGGCCCGACCGGCTGCAGGCGTGGGCCCGGCGGCTCGCCGACGTCTCAGGACTGGCCACCGACACGTTCGCCGGACTCCTCGGGGCGCTCGCACGGCGGCATGCCGACTTCGCGTCGGCGGGCTGCAGGGCCAGTGATCATGGGCTCGAGTATCTGACCGCCGCCCACGCCACGGACGCCGAGGCCGCCGACGTGTGGCGGCGGGCCCTGGCCGGCACACCCGCCACCCGCGAGGAAGCCGACCGCTTCGCCGCACGGATCGTGCTCCACGTCGCCCGGCTCAACCACGCCGCTGGCTGGCTCACGCAACTGCACCTGGGAGCCTTCCGCGACCCGAATCCCGCCCTGGCCCGGCGGCTGGGGAGCGACGCCGGAGCCGATACGATCGGGGACGCGCGTCAGGGCCCGGGGCTCTTCCACTTCCTAGCCACGCTCGCCGACGAAGACTCACTTGGCCGCACCGTCCTCTACAACATCAATCCCGCCGACAACGCGCTCTTCGCCACCCTGCCAGGCTCCTTCCAGGACGGGTCCGCCGGCGGCCTGATCCAGTGGGGCAGTGGCTGGTGGTTCCTCGACCAGGAGCGGGGTATGCGGGACCAGATGAACACGCTCTCCGACATGGGGTTGCTGTCGAGGTTCCTGGGCATGGTGACCGATTCCCGCTCGTTTCTCTCCTTCCCACGACACGAATACTTCCGCCGTATTCTCTGCGACCTGCTCGGCGGTGACGTGGCCAGCGGCAGGCTGCCCGACCGCCGCGACTGGCTCGATTCGCTGGTGATCGCGGTCTGCAGTGGCAACGCCCGCGCCGCGCTGGGAGCGGTGCCATGAGCGGCGGGGCGACCCCACGACCGCGCTGGTCACCCGGTCGGCTGACGTTCTGGGCGGCCCACCTCGTCTTCTGGGCTCTGGCCTACGCCGTCAACGTCCTGCTGGTCACCGTGTTTCGACGTCGCCGACCCGCTGCTCTTCGTGTTCGCGGAGATCGTGCTCTGCTTCCGCGCCACGGCGGCTATGCACCGATTCCCGGACCGGCAAACGTCGCTCGCCAGGGTCGGCATCTCGACGATCGGCGTGGTCGTGACCCCACCCCAGTTTT
>VGYP01000430.1 GCA_016872955.1 Planctomycetota bacterium | reverse complement strand
TGCGAGAGCTTCAGCACATTGGTCAGGGAGCCGCGTAAGGCCATTCAGACAAAGACGCCCTCGGCAAGGGGCTAGCAACACAGCTGCGGCCTCCTCAATCTCCTCGAAGGCATTTAAATCTTGGCTTTTTCGGTCTTTCAGAAAGCCTTTCGCGATTTCGGTCGTGATCACGCTGGTGACGCTCATTGAAAACGCGGCTCCATCGATGGGCTTAGTCGTAATGCCACTCGCTTGCAACGCAGCCAACGCAGCCGTGCGGTCTTGACCGTTATAGGCAGCCCTCGCCCACCACGCCTGTGCGGTTTGCTCCGGCTTCGGTCGTTTGGCTTTTGCGGCGGTCGACACTTCAGGCCCCGGGGGCAGTCCTTCGCTGCTCAACGACGAATGAACATACCCCATCCGAAAGGGGGAGAGAAGCCCCTGCCGTCATACCCAACTCATAGGAACCCAACATGTCCACAGCAACCACCACATCCCACGACACCGGCCAGCACACCACGAGCCGGACCACAACCCAGCCCGCCACCACCCCGACAACCCAAATCGAACGCTCCGCCGCCAACAGGCTCCGCACAACGATGGCCGCCGTTCGCCTCGCCTTCACATGGCTGGGCGTCCGAAAGACCCTCGCCCCGGAGCAGCGCACGACAGCAGCCCGAGCGTTCCATGCTGATCGTGAACTGCTCTCGGCCAGCAAACTCATCCTCGACACCAAGAACCCCGCCTACCGTGCCGTGGCTGCCGTCAGGTCCGAGGCTTCTTCCTACTGGCGAACCGTGACGCTGCCATTCCCCGAGGCTGGCATTCGGCTGCTTCCACAGGCATCGCTCGGCACGTTCGCGAGCACGATGGGGACCTACCGCGAGAGGCTCCAAGAGGCAGCCCGGGAACTCCGCAGCCAGTACGACCAGATCAAGAGCGAAGCCCAGCGGCGGCTTGGCACGCTCTTCAACCAAGCCGACTATCCCTCCACGCTCGACAGCCTGTTCGACATGGAATGGAGCGTCGTGCCAATCGAGCCGCCGAACTACCTCGTCGCATTGAACCCCGAAGTGTTCCAGCAGGAGCAGGCCCGGGTCCGTGAGAGGTTTGAGTCCGCCGTCGAACTGGCCGAGCAGGCTTTCGCCACGGAACTCCAGCGGCTCACGGCCCATCTCGCAGAGAGGCTCACGGGGTTGCACGACGGCCAACCCAAGGTTTTTCGGGACTCAGCCGTGGAAAATCTCCGGGAATTCTTCGAGCGGTTCCGGCGGCTGAACATTCGGAGCAGCCCGGAACTGGATGCCCTCGTCGAACAGGCCCAGCAGACGATCAATGGGGTCGAGCCGCAGACGCTCAGGGACTCCAACAGGCTCCGGCAGATGGTCGCTCGGGACTTCGAGCAGATTCAGGCCAGCGTGGGTGACCTGCTCGTGGGTCGGCCGCGGCGGAACATTCTCAGGCGCGGGCAGACGGGAGCGGGAGCATGACCAGCGAGATGGAGTTGGTGGTCGGCTGTGATGGTGGCGTGAAGTGCATCTACGACGAGGCTCTAGACCTGCGGGAGATCGGGAAGTTGCAGATCACCCGGGCGAGCCATGTCGAGCCAGATGCCGAGGGCTACTGGTGGGCAGACATGGGGCCTGTTGATGGGCCGGTGCTGGGGCCGTTCAGGAACCGGACGGAGGCGTTGCGGGCGGAGAGGGGGTGGCTCGGACGGCTCGAACGACTACCCACCAAGTGCCTCAAAATCAGATGCGTACCGAACGAGTCCAGCACCTAACGGGATAGCACTCGGTACGAGTTCGCAGACCTGAAACGCCTCGCCACCGCCGTACTCGTCGGATAGGCCGCATGTGGCAGCCGGGCGAAACCCGAACCGACCGTAGTAGTTCGGCTCGCCAAGCACAACCGCCCAGCCATAGCCAGCGGTACGGCAACGTGACATGCCGTCGCGAATGAGCGTTGTAGCGATGCCCTGCCGACGATGTGACTCGGCGACGGAAACCGGCGCCAGCCCTACGCCCGTTGCTCCCGACGCGGTGTTGACGGGGCTGAACGCGAGATGGCCGACGATCCGCCCATCACTCTCCGCCACGAGGGACAAAAGCAGCCGCCCAGACTCCCGCAGGCTGTTCACGAGTCGGGCTTCGTCCTGTGTCGGAAAACACGCGGCAAGGAGGTCGTAGATCGCGCGCGTGTCATCTGGTGTTTCGGGTCTCACTTTCATCGCGACAGCATAGCCTGCCCGACGAGACAGGATGGCCCCTCTCTCGTGATTCGTCGCCCTCGTAAATCGCTACCCAGAGCGTTCCCGCGGGCATCCCTCTCGTTCCCCCGCCTGCCCCTCTGGCTGCCGGGCGTGATTGCCTTCATCCGGCTCGCTGCGTTGGCGGCCGGTGTCCCTGTGTGTTTTCCCGTTTCCCATTTCCCACTTTCAGGAGATCGAGAACCCATGAGTGACTCTGACCTGTTCGACGCCGTGGCCCAGAAGACCCGCACATGATCGACGACGCCCGTGCCCGGGCGGAGCGTGCGGGGGTCGACGATCGGGTGACGCTGTTCGTGGCCGACATGACCGACTTCGCCCCCCGCGTCCGCCGTC
>VGYP01000429.1 GCA_016872955.1 Planctomycetota bacterium | reverse complement strand
CGCGATCAGCCGGATGTCGCCGCCACAGTTCGGGCACTCGAGTGGAAACTCCTCCCCCACCCGGGCCATCAGTTTCGCCCACGCAATCCGTGAGGTGTCGTGAGATCGCGGTTTGTCGCGTAAGTCGCAGCAGTCGCCGGTGGTATCTCCGCGCGCCGAGGGGATCGGCGTCTTCACGCACGCGGTGGCCCGCGGGCTCGCCAGCCTGCCCGATGTCGGCGACGTGCAGCTGCTCGTGCATGCGGGCGACGAGCCGGCCGTGGCGGCCACGGTCGCGGCGGGCCGCGGCCGGATCCACGTGGCGACGGTCGAACGGCAGCCGTGGCTCGACCGCTGGCGGTGGAAGGCCCTCCGCCGCCGGCACCGCCGGCTCTGCGACCGCCTCGCGGCGAATCCCGGTGCCACCCGGCTCGTGGCCCGCCGCGACGCGGTGGAGCGGGCCGTCGACCGGCTCTTCGCCCGGCAGCGGATCGTCGAGCCGGCCCGGCTCCCGCCCCGCGATGTGTGGCTCCTGCCCCATGTGGCCGTCGAGCGGCCGCTCGCGGCGCCGGCGGTCGTGGTGGTGCACGACATGGTGCCGCTCCACCATCCCGGGGTCGTCAAGGCCACCGACCTCGAGTCGTTTCGCCGTCGCTCGCAGCGGATCGTGTCCCGGGCCGCGGTCGTGGGCACGATGTCTCGCACGATCCGCGACGCCGACGTCGTGGGCCTGCTCGGCTGTCCGCCGGAGAAGGTTCGTGTGGTGGCCGCCGCCACGCCCGACGACCTGGGCTCACCGGCCGACCGCGACCGGCTCCTGGCGGCCGTGCCCGCGGCAGCCCGCCCCTTTCTTCTCTATCCCGCCGCCCTACGGCCCTACAAGAACCACGCCCGGCTGATCGCGGCCCTCGACCTGGTCCGCCGGGGCGGCCACCCCGACATGCAGCTGATCTTCACGGGCTTTGGCCCGCTGCCGGCCGACCTCGCCGGGAGCGTGGCAGACCTCGGACTCGCCCACGCCGTGCATGCCGTCGGCTCGGTGGACCGGCCCCTGCTCGCGGCGCTCTATCGAGCCGCGTCCGCGACCGTCGTGCCCTCGCTCTACGAGCAGGGATCGTTTCCGATCCTGGAGGCGATCGGCTGCGGCTGCCCGGCGGCGGCGAGCGACATCCCCGCGCTGCAAGAGGCGTTCGAGCCGCTCGCGGGCACGGTGCCGCTCTTCGATCCGCTCAACCCCGCGGCGATCGCCGCCGCCGTGCTCGGCGTGCTCGCCGACCGCGAGGGCGTGCGGCGGCGGCAGGCGGAGGCGTTGGCGGCGCTGCCGCCGCGGTCGTGGGCCGACGTGGCGGCCGACTGGCTGGCCGTGCTCCACGAGGCGGCGGGGCATCCTCACCCCGGCCCGCTCTCAGAGAACTGATCGTTATCCACATCTCGTCTTGCACCGGTAGAGTCAGGGTCGCCAGGATTCGGGTGGCATGAAACCGCTCTTGCATGCGACGCCAGCGGCTGCTACGAACTTCCCGTCATGCGAGCGGCTCGTGCCGTGCGCCGCCTGACTCTCTTCCTGCCGCCTGGCGAGCGATCCGGCAATGAATCTGCTTGAATGGCTCTGCTACCGGCCGCTGGGTGGCCAGTTTCGCGAATTCTTCGGCGTGAGCGCCCAGTTCGCACCCGCCTGTGTCGACCACTACCGCCGGTGGCTCGATCCTCACCTGGAAATGCCCGCCCAGCCGCGCGTGCTGTTCTTCATGACGGACTACGTCCGGCTGGCCCCCTGGCCGCTGCGGCGGTACGGCGAATGGTCGGTGCTGCTCCGCAGTCGCCGTCGCGATCAGGAGGGATGGTTTCCGCTGACGATGCCGGTAACCACGTGGGTCGCGAGAACCGGTGGCCATCATCTCGGTTTTCCCAAGTGGGTCGTCGACTCCATCGAGGTCACACCCGTACCGGAAAGCGGAGGGGCGCACGTGCGAGGAACCGCGATTCACCGGGGAGTGACACAGGTCGAGGCCACGTTCACCGCCAATGGTGAGCCAGCCGTCGAAGCCGATACGTTGCCGCTCGAGGGAGCAACGCCGGCGATGTATGCCGAACCACTTCACGTCTTGAAGCCTGTTGGGAGCGGTCCATCCGGCAAGATGATCTCCTTCCGCGACGTCGTTCCGGCGAAGTGGGTGGTGCGGCATGGCACCGTCACGCTCGACGGCCCTGTTGGCGTGTTTCAGGGAGGCTTGCTCCCAGCTTCCGGGCAGAGCCCAGGTTCCAGCTTTCACTTCACAGGCGGATCTCAACTGGTCTGGAAAAGCCACGCTGCCTAGCCGACTGTGGAATACGGCTGCCGCCGCGGTCGGTGAGGCGGCGGGGACCCTCAGCCGGCCCTCTCCCAGAGGGATAGATGGCAGATGGTCAGGCGGCCCGGCGGCGGCGTGGGCCGGCCGACTCGTCGGCGGCGACCCGCCTGGCCGCAGCCGCCCGCCGGCGGCGGAGGGCCGCCGCGCCGATCTCGCCGATCGCGTGGCAGACGTGCCGCACGTCGTCGTCGGTCAGTTGCGGGTAGGTGGGGAGCATCAGGCCGAGGGCAAGGTATAGTCCGGTCAATGGCACTTCCGCAA
>VGYP01000428.1 GCA_016872955.1 Planctomycetota bacterium | reverse complement strand
ATCGGCGCCTGGCTCCGGGGACGGCGGTTCGACCCGGCGCACGGGGACGGACGGGAGGCGGCCCCGTGACGACCGTGGTCCTCGGGATCGTCTGGGTCGGCCTGGTGCTGGCCGCGATTCCCGCCCTGCTGACGATCGCGAATCTGCGGATCTTCCAGTCACCGCCGCCGCTGCCGCCGGGGCCACCGCCGCGGGTCTCGGTGCTGGTGCCGGCGCGAAACGAGGCGGCGGCGATCGGTCGGTTGATGGACGACGTGCTGGCCAGCGAGGGCGTCGAACTCGAACTGGTCGTGCTCGACGACGCGAGCGACGACGCGACGGCGTTGATCGTCTCCCGGCGGGCGGCCGAGGATTCGCGGGTGCGGCTTGTGCCGGGTCGGCCGCTGCCGGACGGGTGGTGCGGCAAGCAGCACGCGTGCTGGCAACTCGCCGCCGACGCGCGGCACGACACCTGGGTGTTTCTCGACGTCGACGTCTCGCCTGCCCCCGACGCCGTGGCCCGGGCGGTGGCCTTCCTGGACCAGCGGGGCGTCGCCCTGGTGAGCGGCTTCCCCCGGCAGGTCACCTACACCGTGCTCGGCTGGCTGCTGTTGCCGTTGATCCAGTTCCTGCTCGTCGGCTTCCTGCCGATCGCCCGCGCGCGGCAGGTCAACGCCCCGAGCCTGGCGGCCGGCTGCGGCCAACTCTTTGTGACCCGCCGCGGCGACTACGAGCGGGCCGGCGGGCACGCCACGATCCGCGCCTCGCTGCACGACGGCGTGAAGCTGCCACGGGCCTACCGGCGGGCGGGGCTCGGCACCGACATTTTCGACGCCACGGGCATCGCCTCCTGCCGGATGTACGCCACCAGCCGCGACGTGTGGCGGGGGCTCTCCAAGAACGCCACGGAGGGGATCGGCACGGCCGCCACGATCGTCCCCTTCACGATCCTGCTCGGCGGCGGGCAGGTGATGCCGGTGGTCGTGGCCGCCGCGGGGCTGAGCCGCGGTTTCGCGGGCTGGTCCCGGTGGTCCGTCGCGATCGCCGTGTTCGGCCTGATCCTCGCCTTCGTGCCCCGCCTCCTCGATGCGGTCCGCTTCCGACAGGGCTTCGCCAGCGCGGCCTGTCACCCGCTCGGCGTGACGGTGTTCCTGGTCATCCAGTGGCTGGCGTTGGCCAGCAAGTGGCTCGGCCTGCGGACCAGCTGGCGTGGCCGCAGCCTGAGACCCCAGTAGGCGGGGCCCGGGCGGGCGGTACAGTGTCTCGATCGCTCCGGAGGCAGCAGATGCGCATCGTGATTCTCGACGCGCACACCACCAACCCCGGCGACCTCGACTGGTCGGCGGTCGCGGCGCTCGGCGACGTGGTCGTCCACGACCGCACGTCCGACGACCTGATCCTCGCACGGGCCGCCGGGGCGGAGGCGGTGCTCACCAACAAGACGCCGTTGACCGCGGCGACCCTCGTCGCACTGCCCGACCTGCGGTACGTCGGCGTGCTGGCCACCGGCGTGAACGTCATCGATCTCGACGCGGCCCGCTCAACGGGCGTCAGGGTGACCAACGTGCCGGCCTACAGCACGCCGGGCGTGGCCCAGGCCACCTTCGGCCTGTTGCTCGAACTGACCAGCCGCGTCGGCCACCTCGCGGCCAGCGTCCGCGCGGGCCGCTGGCAGGCCTGTGCCGACTTCTGCTACTGGGACGGCGAACTGGTGGAACTCGACGGCCTCGTGCTGGGCATCGTGGGCTATGGCGACATCGGCCGGCGGGTGGCCGCCGTCGGCCAGGCGCTGGGCATGCGGGTGGTGGCGGCCAGCCGCAGCCGGCGGCCGGGCACCGCGGAGGAGGGCGTCGGGTTCGTCGAGCTCGACGAGGTATTCCGCTTGGCCGACGTGGTCAGCCTGCATTGCCCGCTCACGCCCGCAACGCAGCGACTGGTGAACGCCGACCGCCTCGCGGCCATGAAGCCCACCGCCTACCTGCTCAACACCGCCCGCGGCGGGCTGGTCGACGAGCAGGCGTTGGCCGACGCGCTGGCCGCCGGCACGATTGCCGGGGCCGGGCTCGACGTGCTCACCAGCGAGCCGCCGCGGCACGGCAGCCCACTGCTCACGGCGCCGCGCTGCGTGATCACGCCCCACGTCGCCTGGGCCACGAAGCGGGCGCGGGCCCGACTGATCGCGGCGGCCGCCGGCAACCTGGCGGCCTTCCAGCAGGGCAGCCCGCGGAACGTCGTCGCCTGACGAGGCCGGTCAGCCGCGTCGGGCGCGTCGGCGGGCCGTCTCCACGAGGCGGATCGCCTCCGCGGGGGAATCGGCCAGGGCCGTCAGGTGGCCCATCTTGCGGCCGCGACGGGCCGCGGTCTTGCCGTAGAGATGGAGGCGAACGCCGGGCACCGCGAGCGCCGCGGCCCAATCCGGCTCCACCGCGGCGCCGTCCGGATCGTCGCCCCAGCAGTCCCCCAACAGGTTGGCCATGGCCGCCGCCGCGACGGGCCGCGTCGAGCCCAGCGGCAGGCCGCAGACGGCCCGCACCTGCTGCTCGAACTGGCTCGTCTCGCAGGCCTCGATCGTGAGGTGGCCGGAGTTGTGGGTCCGCGGGGCGATCTCGTTG
>VGYP01000427.1 GCA_016872955.1 Planctomycetota bacterium | reverse complement strand
CTCGAACGCGTCTGCGGCTTCGCGCCCGGCGCGGGCACCTGGCAGCGTGGCCCGGCGGTGGGCAGCGAATGGAACCGCCGCACGCCCACGGGTGAGACCGCCAAGCCCCGCCACCTCTGGCGCGGCCCGCACGGTGCCATCCTGCCGGTGTTCCTCGATAACGAGAAGCAGATCGGCCTTGGTCGCGGTCGCCGCACCGCGAGCCAGGTGGTGCAGTGGCTGCGCGCAGGCCACGAGAAGCTGGCGCTGCTCACCAACGGCCGGCAGTGGCGGCTGATCTGGGCCGACACCGACAACACCGCATGGGCCGAGGGGGATGCCGACCGCTGGCTCGACGCCGATCAGCTCTCGCCCGAAGTGTTGTTGCTGCGGCGAATCCTGTCGCCGCTTTCGCTCGGCCGCGGCGCCGCCCCGCTCTCGCCGCTGCTCCTGGCGATCCGCGACAGCCGCCGCGGCCAGGCCAAGCTCTCGAAGGAACTGGGCGAACGCGTCCGCCGCGCAGTCGAGGCCCTGCTCAAGAGTCGGCAGCCGCTCATCGGCCCAGCATGGGACGACCACGACGGCACCGACCTCTACGTCGCTGCCTGCCACTTCATCATGCGACTGGTGGTCGTCCTCTTCGCCGAGGCCCGCGAGCTCCTGCCGTGCGACAACCCCGTCTACCATCAGGCCTACGGCCTGCGGGGCCTCATCGACCAGCTCGATCGGCTCTCGGCGGAGCGGCGGCGGTCGCGCACGATGGCCTTCCCGCGGCTCATGGCCCTCTTCCGCCTCCTGCATCAAGGCTCGCCCCATCCGGCGATCGCCGTACCGGCCTACGGCGGCGATCTCTTCCGTGCGGGCGATCCCGCCGGCGACGGCGTGCAGCGGACTCTGGCACTGCTCGAATCACTCGCTGAGCCGCCCGACGACGACATCATCCACCGCATCCTGATCCTGCTCACTCGGACGACTCAGCGGATCCGCGAGGGTGCCGGCTGGCGTACCGTCGCCGCCCCCGTGGACTTCACGGAACTGACGAGCGAATACATCGGCATCCTCTACGAGGGCCTCCTGGATTACGAACTCCACCGCGCGGGCGACCATCCGGTGGTATTTCTCAATCTCGGCGACCAGCCCGCGCTGCCGCTCGACCGGCTGGAAGGCATGGACGACGCCATGCTTGCCGCGCTCGTCGAGAAGGCGAAGGTCAAGAAGGAGGCGGCAGCCAGCGGCGAAGAAGAAGCCGAGGAGGAATCAGAGGACGAAGACGCAGCCGAAGAAACGCCCGAAACCGACGAGCCGGCCGCCGCCGAGGCCGAACCAGAGACCGAAGCGGGCATTCTCGACGACCTTGCTGGCGACGCCCGCGTGCAGCTGCGGTCGCGGGCCGTCGAGTGGGCCAAGCGGGCCGCAGTCGTCGGCAAGCTCGTGAAGAAGCCGTCATCGAAGAAGGCCGATGCTCTCGCGGCGTTCGAGGCTTCGCTTACCGCCGCAGCCGACCAGCTCATTGCCGACCTGAAGCTCCCCGGCGAACTCTATCTCGTCCGTTGGGGCGGCACCCGCAAGGGCGCCGGTACGTTCTACACGCGGCCGCAGCTCACGATGCCGACCGTTCGCCGCACGCTCGAGCCGCTCATCGGCGACGCGGATGGCAAGGTGCGGCCACCCGAGGACCTGCTTGCCCTCAAGGTCTGCGACCCGGCCATGGGCTCGGGAAGTTTTCTGGTCGCGGCCCTGCGCACGCTCACCTCGTCAGTCGTCGAATCGCTCCACGTCCACAACCGCATCGACCGGCAGGGCAACCGCGCCACCGTGCAGTGCGACCTGTTGCCCGAAGCCGACCGCGCCCTGCCCACCGAGGGCTTTGAAGAGCGACTGGAAGCGATCGTCCGTCGGGCCGTCGTGGAACACAGCCTCTACGGCGTCGATATCGACCCGCTCGCCGTGGAGCTCGCCCGCGTCGCCCTCTGGGTTGAGACGCTCGATCGCCAGCTACCCTTCACGTTCCTCGATCACAAACTGCGGTGTGGCGACTCGCTCGTCGGCACGTGGCTCGATCAGTTCCGCGACTATCCGCTGATGGCGTTCGACCGCGAGAGCCCCGACAAGAAGGGCAAATGGACGCATGGCGTTTCGCACGCGGTCAACACCTGGCACGACGCTCTCAAGGCCAAGCGGGCCGACGCCATCGGCGAGCAGGCCGACGTCCTCTCCGGTCAGCTTCGTATCGACGGCGCCGCCGCAACCGACGAGGAACTGAAGGCCGCCGTCGAACGTGTCCGCCGCCTCTACCGCGAACTACGGGCCGTGCCGGCCGGCCGGCCCGACGAGCGGGCCCGGATTTGGCGAGAGCGGATCCACACCGACGCCGCCATGGAGAAAGTCCGCGAGGCCTTTGATGCTTGGTGTGCCGTCTGGTTCTGGCCGCTTGACCGGCTCGATCTGCTGCCGACCCCGACCACGTTCTTCTCGCTGTCGGCGGAAGCCCGCGACATCGTGAAGGAAGTTCGCGACCGCTACCGGTTCCTTCATTGGGAACTCGAGTTCGCCGACGTTTTTACTGGCCCCGACGCGGGCTTCGATGCCGTCGTGGGCAATCCGCCGTGGGAGACTCTTGAACCCGTTAG
>VGYP01000426.1 GCA_016872955.1 Planctomycetota bacterium | reverse complement strand
GGGCAGCCAGCGAGAGGTCGTCTACGAGCGTGGCGACGGCGTCGAGCCGGTCGTCGATCGCAGCCCGGTCCACCAGCGGGCTAGTCAGCCATTCGCCGAGCAGCCGCGCGCCCATGGCGGTCTTGGTGCGGTCGAGGATGCCGGCCAGCGACCCGTCGCGGCAGCCGGTGGCGGTGCTGCGAACAAGTTCGAGACTGCGGCGTGACGCCTCGTCGATCTCCAGACGCAGGCCCGGCCGCCAGGCCGCCAGCGTGTCGATACGGCCGATCGCCGCCGGCTCGTTCTCCTCCAGATAGGCGACGATTCCGCCGGCCGCGGCGATGCCTGGCGCGTCGGTCTCCGGCTCGAAGCCGAGGCCCTCCAGGCGACGGTTCGCGAGCGCCTTGGTGAGAGCCCTCTCCGCAGGCTCGCGGTCGAACCACCAGTCGGGCCGGCCGGTGAGCACGCGGCCCCCCCCCGCCAGCCGCACGAGGTGGTCCACCTCCGCCCTGTCGCGGTCGGCACAGAGGCATTCGGCGGGATCGAGCCGGGCCACCTGGTCGGCTATGTCGTCGCGGTCGAGCGTGGCCGCCTCGAATCGGCCCGATGCCACGTCGATCCAGGCCAGACCGACGCGGCCTTCCCCCTGCTCTCCGCGCCGTCGCTCTGGCAGGATCGCCAGCAGGTAGTTGCTGCGGTCGGGAGCGAGCAGGGACTCGTCTGCCGCGATGCCCGGCGTCACGATCCTGGTCACCTCGCGTCGCAGGAGGCCCTTGGCCGGCTTGCCGTCGGTCGTCGCCGGCCCGTCGATCTGCTCGCAGATCGCCACGCGGCGGCCCGCGGCCACGAGCTTGACGAGCTGCGTGTCGAGTTGCGGATGCGGAAACCCCGCCATCGGCAGCGCGTCAGGGCCCTTGTCGCGGCTGGTCAGCGTGAGGTCGAGCAGCGTCGCCGCCTCGCGGGCGTCGTCGCCGAACAGTTCGTAGAAGTCGCCCATCCGGAAGAGCACAAGCGCGCCCGGACAACGGGCCTTCGCGGCCTCGAACTGCTGCATCATCGTCGACTTCGCGGCTGCCATGGCGGGAAATGTAGCAGCCTTTGACCGCCGTGACGGCGGGGCGTACAAAACAGAGATGGAGATCAATGGAGCGGGCTCCGATGAGAGGCCCCTGCGATGGGGATCTGTGAACCTGGTCAGGGCCTAACCGCAGCAGCCATAAGCAGTCGTCCCTTTGTGCGGTGGGCCTCTCATCGGCGTTCGATCCGGCGGTCCCGGTGCCCAGGAGCCCTTCGTGGCCCCTCCGCACGGCGAGACATGACGCATGGCTGACACCCCGCCGTACCAGGTCGTGGCCCGTCGCTACCGGCCGCAGCGGTTCGCCGATTTGGTTGGCCAGGAGCACGTCGCTCGCGGTCTGTCGGGGGCCATCGAGTCCGGCCGGATCGGCCATGCCTACCTGTTCACGGGGGCCCGCGGGGTGGGCAAGACGAGTGCCGCCCGGATCTACGCCAAGGCCCTGAACTGCGCTGCCGGTCCGGCGACCGAACCCTGCAACATCTGCGACGTCTGCCGGGGGATCACGGCAGGGCAGGACGTGGATGTGGTCGAGATCGACGCCGCCAGCAATCGCGGTATCGACGAGATTCGCAGCCTCCGGCAGAACGTGGCGGTTCGTCCGGCCCGCGGCCGCTTCAAAGTGTACATCATCGACGAGGTGCACATGCTCACGAGGGAGGCGTTCAACGCGCTTCTCAAGACGCTGGAGGAGCCGCCGTCGCACGTCAAGTTCGTGTTCTGCACGACCGAGCCCGAGAAACTTCTGATCACGATCCTCTCCCGTTGCCAGCGATTCGATTTCGTGACGGTGGATGCGGCTGCCATCGCCCACCGCCTCGCCGAGATCGTCGTGGCCGAGGGGGTCGACGTCTCGGCCGAGGCCCTGCAGCTGATCGCCCGCCGGGCGGCCGGCAGCATGCGAGACAGCCAGTCGCTCTTAGAACAACTGCTGGGGGCGGCGACGGGGACAGTCGGCGTGGACGACGTCCACGCCGTGATCGGTACGGGCCGGGACGAGCGGATCGGTGCGCTGCTCACCGCCGTAGCCGATCGCGACGCCGCCCGGGCGGTGGCCGCGCTCGACGAGGCACTGGCCGGAGGCGCCGACCCGGGAGGGGTGGTCGAACAACTGCTCGCCGCCCTCCGCGATTGTCTGTTGGCGAGCGTGGGCTGCCCGCAGCAGATGCTGTCCGGGTCGCAGGGCCTGGGGCTCGACGTGGTGGCGTTGGGTCGTGGGCTGGGGACGGCCTCGATCCTCGCGATGCTGCAGATCGTGGACCAATCGCTCACCCGGATGCGGACCAGCGGGCATGCCTCGGTGCTGGCCGAGATGGCCGTGGTTCGCCTGGCGACGCTCGAGGATCTCGAGAGCCTGGCGGCGGCCGTCGATCGGGTGGTGGCCGCGGGCGGTGAGGCGTCACCGGCCGCCGCACCGAGGCGACCGGAGCCGGCGACGGCACTGCGGGCGACCAACGCGGAAAAAAAAACGACTGAGTTGACCGGCCGAACTGCTGCCGAGGCCACCGTGAGCGAGCCGATCGCGGCTGGTCGGGCGGGTGATGGCGGTGGCGACTCGCCGCGTGCGGAG
>VGYP01000425.1 GCA_016872955.1 Planctomycetota bacterium | reverse complement strand
TTGGAGGGCCGCAAGCGAGCCCTGCGGGTGGCCCGCAACGTGTTGGCGCCGTTTTTCGGCTGACGGGCGGGGCGGGCGGCCGGTGTCAGGACGGCACGTACGTTTTGCGGCCCAGCAGCCGGTCGAGGGAATCGCTCGTCTGGAACACGAGCGCTTCCGGGAAGTGGGCGTAGGGGTGGAAGTATTCGAACGTCAGGTGCCCCTTGTAGCCCACGTCGGTGAAGGCTTGCATCACGGCCGGCCAGTTGGTGGTGCCGTCGAGCAGCGGGCGGAACGACTCCAGGGACGTGTCGGTGCCCTTCTTGGTGAACTCCTTGAGGTGCACGTTTTGGATCCGGGGACCCAGGATCCGGATCCAGTGCTCCGGGTACTGGTACATCATGATATTGCCGGTGTCGAAGTGCACCTTGACGTGTTCGCTCTGGAAGCTGTCCACGAAGTCGGCCATCTCCTGCGGCGTCATCAAGAAGCCGTTGAAGAAGATGTTCTCGATGTTCAGCTTGACGCCCAGCTTCTCGGCGGCCGGCAGGAGGGAGCCGACCGCCTCCTTGGCCCGCTTCAGGCAGACGTCGTTGGGCACCGGCTCGTGGTCGGTCCGCCACGGGATGCAGACGGCGCCAGGCACGACCAGCACGTTCTCGGTGCCCAGGTCGTGGGCACAGGCCGCGATCTGCCCGGCCAGTTCCAGGCCCCGCGTCCGCTTGACCGGGTCGTTGCTCGTCAGCGGAAAGGGCCAGAACAGGAAGGAGCAGACCCCGCTGATGCCGATACCGATTTGCTCGGCAAGCCGGCGGATGCGGACGTAGTCGGCCGTGCCGTGCTTCGGCGACAGGTCGCTTTCGAGGTCGTAGTTGAGTTCGACGGCGTCGAAGCCGGCGTCTTTCGCGAGCCGCAGGCACTGCTCGAGGTTCATGGTTCCGGGGTAGGGAAAGGCCCAGAGGTTGATCGACTTGCGGCAAGGGTGGGCGGCGGCGGCCGGCGGCGCCGACTCGGCTGGCGATGGCGTGGCGGCCGCGAATGCGACGCCGGCGGCGGTGCCCAGCAGGTTGCGGCGGGACATGTGAGGCGTGGGGTCGAAGGGGCTCGTCATCGGCAGTGGCTCCCCGATGCCAGCGCCGCGGCAGCGACCGGCCGGCCACCCGCCGTCATCGTCCGCGCACGATTGGCTACCGTGCGAGAATAGCGGCCGTTCACCGCGGCAGGCAACGAGCTGCCCGATCGCGGCGTCGCAGAAGACGACATCTGCTTCCGCTTTCCGGCGGATCCCGGCTGCCGCTCGGGTGTCGGATAAACTGGTAGGTGTTGGCGGTTCCCGTGCCGCTTTTTTCACCTCCTTCTTCGAAGGTTCCTTTGCCGATGACACCCCGCCGCTTCGTCCTGCCCCTCACCCTGCTTGCGGTTCTCTGCCCGTCGGCGTCGTGGCCCGCGGCCGCGGCCACCTACCACGTCAGTGCGTCGGTGGGCAACGACGAGTGGAGCGGCACGAAGGCCGAGCCGGACGGCAAGGACGGCCCCTGGAAGACCCTCGCCAAAGCGTCCCGCGGCTACGAGCCGGGTGACGCGATCCTCCTCAAGCGTGGCGATACCTGGAACGAGGAACTGCGTCCGCTCGGCGAGGGCACGCCGGAGAAGCCGATCCTGATCAGCGGCTACGGCGAGGGGCCCAGGCCGGTCATCGACCGTCTCGACGACAAGCAGGATCGCTCGGGTATTCGCCTCGAAGACCAGGGGGGCTTCAAGGTCGTGGGCCTGGACTTTAATCGCTGCATGACGGGCCTCTACGCCGAGTACTCCCGCGGCTGCCCGACGAAGCGGTATCTCTGGATCGAGGACTGCCACTTCCACGACGCGCTGCTCTACCAGCATTACGAGGACTACCCGAAGCGGAAGATCGGGCTCGGGGTCTGCCTGTTCTCGCACGAGACCGCCAACCAGGTCGTGCTCGCCGACATCACCGTCAAGAACTGCGTGTTCCGGCGGCTGGCCAGTGGCTTCTGGACCAACAGCCCCGACAACTTCAACAAGAACGCCTCGTTCATCTACAACTTCGCCAACCTCGTGTTTGAAGACTGCCTGTTTGAGGAGGGCTATCAGTGGCAGCTGGGTATCCGCGGCGTGCACGGTGGGGCCGTCCGCCGTTGCGTCACGCACGACATCGGCCGTGGGTTCCGGTCGTTCAACGGCGTGGCCGGCGGCATGTTTTTTCGCTGCAAGGACTGGGTGTTCGAGGACAGTGAGTGGGGTTTCATCGACATCGGCCAGGGCAGCGGCGACGGCGAGGCCTTCGACTTCGAGGGCAACTGCAACGACATGACGATGCGGAACTGTCTGTTCCACGACACCGACGGTCCGGGGTTCCTGCTCTGCTGCTACGCCTCCGACGGCAATCCCAACAAGGGGATCGTGATGGAGAAGTGCGTGCTCAACGGCAAGGCAAAGCGGCCGATCGGCCTGCCGCGGTGCGAGATCATCAACACGACCGACTGGAACGAGACCACCTGGAAGTGGTGCCGCTTCTACCTCGCGCATGGCGAGTTGTTGATGCGGACGATGGATCCGGAAACGGACAAACGCGCCACCTTCGAAGAGTGCTTCGTCAGGGACCTGGCCAAGGCCTGCCAGTCGCCGA
>VGYP01000424.1 GCA_016872955.1 Planctomycetota bacterium | reverse complement strand
CGAACTCCCGCCGCAGGATCAGCCGCCAGTCTGCCAGTCGGCAGTCGCCGGTGGAGAGGGCCGTGATCACGAGCGTGGCCGACTGGTTGCCGGAGTTGCCGCCGCTGGCGATCACCAACGGGATGAAGGCGACGAGCCAGGCGTGCGGCGACCGCCAACGGGCCAGTACCATCGCCGTCACGGCGGCCGTGGCGAAGAGCACCGCCAGCCAGACGCCCCGCTTCCAGGTCATCGAGGCGATGGCCGCCTCCAGATAGCCTTCGCGGAGCGGGGCGATGGCGGCGATCTTCTGGGCCTCGTCGGTGGCCTCGCGGCGGACCGCGTCGAGGACGTCGTCGTGCGTGACGATGCCGACGAGCCGTGTATGGTCGTCGACGACCGGGATGGCGATGAAGTCGAAGTGGGCCAGTTGCTCGACCACCTTGTCCTGCGGCTCGTCGAGGCGGACGCTGATCACGTCCCGCTGCATCAGCTCGGCCACGACCGCCGTCGGCCGGGCGAGGATCAGGTCGCGGAGCGAGACGAAGCCCAGCAGGTGCCGCTCGGCGTCGAGCACGTAGATGTAGTAGATCGACTCGCTGTCGGGGGCTTGCATCCGCAGCCGGGCGATCGCCTCGCCCGCGGTGATGTCGGCGGGCAGCGACGCGTACTCGGTGGTCATCAGGGCCCCGGCCGAGTCGGCGGGGCAGGAGAGCAGCATCCGGATGTCGTGTCGCTCCGCCTTCGCCACCAGCGGCAGGATCTCCTCCACCAGCTCCGAGTCGAGTTCGCGCAGCAGGTCGTCGCGGTTGTCGGCCGCCATCCACTCGAGCAGCGGGCCGAGGTGGGCCCGGTCGGCCGCCTTGACGAGGTCCACCTGTCTGGCCAACGGGTAATAGGGAAAGACCTCGGCCCGGCGTTCCACGCCCACCGTGTCGAGCAGCCCCCAGATCTCGGCGTCGTCGAGGCCCTCGGAGAACTCGGCCACCGTCGCCGGATGCAGCTCCTCGGCCACCTCCCGGAGGCCAGCCGAGTCCCCCGCGGCCAGCATCCCGCGCAACTCCGGGATCAGGATCGGGTTGGCGACGGGCATGGTGGCACGAAGCAGAGGACAGAGGCCGGGGCGGGCCTATACTGCGAAAGTTCGTCGAATCCCAAGTATGCCATGAAGCTCGCGCAACGATCGGTCGTGCTCTGCGCGGCCTGCGGACTCCTGGTGGCTGTCCCCCGCTGCAGGGTCGCCACGGCCGATGCTCACGCGGCGGCGGCACGGGGGCGGGCGCACCTCCTCGAGCGGGCCTACCTGCCCCCTGATTTCGACCAGGAAGTGTTCGACGCGGTCTGGACGACCTGGGAGGAACCGCTGCGATCGCTCGCCGAGCGGGCGTCGCTCGCCGAGCGACGGCGGCTGGCGATGGAGCGGTATGGCCTCCTGCCGCGCCCCGACGACCCGTCGCGGCCGCTGCAATACGTCGTCGACGGCCAGGGCCGCTGGACCATGAACTGCCTGGCCTGTCATCAGGGCCAGGTGCGGGGGATGGCGATTCCCGGCGTGCCCAACTCCACCTACGCGCTCGAGACGCTCACCGAGGAGGTGCGGGCCGTGAAGGTGCGGCAGCGAAAGCCCCTTGCCCACCTCGACGTAGGCTCGATGATGCTGCCCTTGGGTAGCACGGTGGGCACCACAAACGCCGTGATCTTCGGCGTGGCCCTGATGCGGCACCGCGATGCCGATCTGGCGATCGTGCGCCGGCCGCCTCGGTTCGACCTGCCGCACCACGACATGGATGCCCCTGCCTGGTGGCACTACGCCCGGCGGCGGAGCCTGTACGCCGACGGGTTCGCCCCCAAGGGGCATCGGATGCTGATGCAGTTCCTGCTGGTGGAGCAGAATGGCCCCGAGAAGTTCCGCGACTGGGAGGCGGAGTTTCGCGACATCGAGGCGTGGATCGCCGCGCTCGAGCCCCCGGCGTGGCCGCACGCCGTCGACGCCGGCCTCGCGGCCCGCGGAGCCGAGGTCTATCGGGCCACGTGCGTCGAGTGCCACGGCACGCCCGGCCGGGGCGGGCACTATCCCGAGCGGCTCGTGCCGATCGGCGAGGTGGGCACCGACCGGGCCCGGCTCGATTCGCTCACGGCGGCTGAGCGGGGGGCGCTCAACGACAGTTGGTTCGGTCGATTCGGCGCGGATGCCGCGTCGCTCCCGGATCGTGTCGAGCCCGTCGGCTACGTGGCGCCACCGCTCGACGGCGTCTGGGCCTCGGCCCCCTATTTTCACAACGGCGCGGTGCCCACGCTCTGGCACGTGCTCCATCCGGCCGAGCGGCCCGTGGTCTGGCGGCGGACGACGACCGGCTACGACGACGCCCGCGTGGGGCTCGATGTCGAGGAGTTCGCGGAGTTGCCGGCGGCGAAGCTCCGGCCGGCGGAGCGGCGGCGGTATTTCGACACCCGGAAGCCGGGCAAGGCCGCGGCCGGCCACGACTTCGCCGAGGTGCTCGACGCCGACGAGAAGCGGGCGGTCTTGGAATACCTGAAGACGCTCTGACGCCGAGGCCGCTGCGGGCCGGGTGGCAGCGGTCCGGCCCGCGGCCTCAGGCCCCATCTGCTACCATTTCGCGGCCGCGGGAGGTGCCCGCGGGTTCGTGAGGGAG
>VGYP01000423.1 GCA_016872955.1 Planctomycetota bacterium | reverse complement strand
GCGACGCCTGAGTATACTCCAGCCCCGAGAAACGTCAGGGGCGGCGGCCCCGTCGACGGCTCATGACATCATCGGTTCCGACAAGGTGACGACATGGCAGGTTCGCGATCGAGGGAAGATGTTGCCGCACGACGAGGAAGGGCCCGCGGGGTTTGGCAACGCGGCGGCTTGGTCGCGGTGGCAGCATTGATCGCCTGCCTCGTCGGATCCGTGGCCGACGCCAAATGGGGCGGCTGGGGAGGCGGCTACGGCGGCTATGGCTGGGCCTCGACCGCTCAGATGGGCGCCGACATGGGCCTGGCGGCCGTGGTCAGGGCCCAAGGCTACGCCAATCTGCAGAACGCCCAGGCGGCCAAGGGCTGGGAAGAGGCGAAGGCGATGGAGATGCAGAATCGTCTCCGCTGGACCGAAACCTACTTCGAGATGCGGAAGATCAATCGCGAGAAGCGTGCCGAGGAGGCCGGCCCGCTGATCACGCACGACCAGGCGATCGCGCTGGCGAAGTCGGCCGCCCAGCCGCGCCTGGCTTCAACCCAACTCGATCCGGTCACCGGCCACATCGAATACCCGCTGATCCTGACGCAGGACATCTACAAGCAGTATCGCGACCGCCTCGATTCGCTGTTCGCGAAGCGGGCCGCATCGGGGGGCAGCATCCGCTTCGAGGACTTCCAGGAAATCCAGACGACGGTCTCGCGGTTCGTCGAGACGCTCAAGAAGCACGTGAAGGAATATGCCTCGGGTGACTACGGTCGGGCCCGCAACTTCCTCGATAGCCTGGTTACCGAGGCCCGTTCGCCGGCGGGCTGAGGTCGCCCCAGCTTCACGCCGCTGACCGCCGTCGCGGCAGGAGCGGCATCGCCAGCCCCCGCAGCAGGCACGAGACCGTGAACACCGCGGCATACGCGGTCGGGGTCTCGCCTAGGGCTTTGAGCAACGCCCCACCGCAGGCAGCGCCGCCCACCGTCGCGAGGGCCAGGCCGACGTTGTAGACGCTGACGACGCCGCTCCTGTCGCCATCGCCGGTGAGATCGAACAGCAGCAGGGCCACCGCCAGCTCATAGGCCGCCCAGCACGTGCCGGCCACGAACTGCACGAGCACCAGCCAGCGGACGTCGCCGCTGGGCAGCCAGAGCAGTGCCAGCGGCACGATCGCCAGGCAGGCTGAGCCCAGCAGGCGTCGCGACCCGACCCGCGAGCCGAGTCGGCCGATCGCGGGCAGGAACACCGCCTTCACCAGCACGCCCGCACCGAACACGAGCAGATACTCGCCGTAGTCGAAGCCCAGCGCCTCGAGCATGTAGGGGGTGAAGTAGGGCCCCGCGAAGTGCGCGCCGAACATGAAGCAGCACAGGAACGCCACCAGCCTCCCCGCCTGACCGCCCCGCAGATCGTACAGGCCGGCCGCGACACGCTCCCGGATCGATCGCTCGGCCACGCCACCGCGATCACGCCACTGCCGGCGCGGCTCGCGACAGGCCCACAGGCAGACCGCCGACGCCAGCCGGGCCGCGGCTGCGGCCGCGAACAGGATCGCGAACCCGGCCAGGGCCGCGTCGTTGGTCTCCTCGGTACGCAGCAGCAGCCCGCCCGCCACGAATGCCGCGAGCACCGCCGCCTGCGCCAGCCGGTTCCGCTGCGCGAAGTAGGCGGTGCGCACGCGGGCCGGCACGAGCGTGGCCGTCCAGGCCGTCCAGGCCGGCGCGGCCGCCATGCCGGCCGACCAGTAGACGCTCGCGGCCGCGAGCAGTTCCCAGGCCCGCGCCTCGCCCCGCAGGGCCCACCACGAGAGCGGCAGCAGGCTCGCGGCCTGCACGACCGCGCACAGCACGACCCAGCGGCGTCGGCCGCCGCACCGCGCCACTGCCAACGGTGCCGCCAGTTGGACCACCGCGCCGATCAGCAGCGGAACGCTCGCCACCAGGCCGGCCACCAGCGGGCCCAGCCCGAGGGCGAGCACGAACGCGGCCAGATACATCTCGCCCGCCCCCACCATCACGCTGAACGCGACGGCATCGACGGTGCCGATGACGAGGTCGCGGCGAAGACCGCTCGGCCACCAGGAGACCGGGCGGGAGATGGTGGCGGGCACGGCTGGAGGGGCGTCTTGGCTGCCGGAGGGGAGCTCCATGTCTATACTCCCGCGGGCCGACGGAATAGCGGAGAGCCTCCAGCCGGCGACGTCCGGCGGCCCTTGCCGAGGAGATTGATCCCATGAAGACCCTGGTCACCGGCGGCACCGGCTTCGTCGGCCGCCGCTTGCTGGCACGTCTCGACCACCCCATCGTCCTGTCCCGCGACGTGGAGCGGGCCCAACGGTCGATCGGCCCGCTCTGCGGTCGCGTGCTGGCCTGGGATCCCCTCGACGGCCCCCCGCCAGCCGAGGCATTCGACGGGGTCGACGCGGTGTTTCACCTGGCCGGCGAGTCCGTGGCCGAGGGTCGGTGGACGGCCGCCCAGAAACGGCGGATTCGTGACAGCCGAGTGCTCGGCACCCGGCACCTGGTCGCCGGGCTGGCCCGCGCGTCGGCACGTCCGCGGGTGCTGGTCTCCGCCTCCGCCGTCGGTTACTACGGCGATCGCGGCGAGGAGGAACTCACCGAGAGCGCCTCGCCCGGGGGGGATTTTCTCGCGGATG
>VGYP01000422.1 GCA_016872955.1 Planctomycetota bacterium | reverse complement strand
TCGTGGTCAGGAGCATGTGGAGCAGCGTTCCCTCGATGAATTCCTGCAGCACGTAGGGATCGCCCGTCGTGGCCTCACCCCATTCGACCGTCCGCGCGATGTTTGGGCTGGTGATCCGTTTGCCGATCTCGCCCTCTGTCGGCTTGCCGAGGCCCCTGTAGCGGCCTTCGATCGGGGCGGCCTTCTTGCGATCGATCACCTTCAGGCCACGGACCGCGCCGTCCTGCCGATCGCGGACCTTGTAGAACGCCGACATGGTGCCGGAGTTGCTCTCCCGAAGCCGTTCGAAACGCTTCCAGAGATCGACCTGTTTCGGGCCGCCGCCCCCGAAGAGCCCGGAGAGGATTCCCATCGCTGCCACCCATGAAGTCGCCACGGTCGGCGGGGTGCTGGCGGCCACGGCGGCTGCCGGTGACCTGTCGCCATCCGACGCATCAGAATAGCAACACGGCCGCCGTCCGGGGGAAACGGCCGGGGGTGGGCAGCGAGGCCGTCACTGCGACCGCTTCAACCGTGTCAGTTCCGCATGTGCGGCGGAGAGTTCCTGCTCGAGCCGCGGCACCTCGGCCGGATCATCCGGCTGTTTCTTCGCCCCCGCCAGGAGCTGCTGCAGCTTCGTGATCTTCTGCTGGAGCACGTCCACCCTTTTTTTCTGTTTCTTGTCCATCGGGGTTCTCCTCGGTACTCGCGGGGGAGGGCGTGGCGGAAGGGCGGTCAGCCGGTCGAGCCGCGGCCCCTTCGTCCGGGTCGCGGCCACTCGATTCGTTGGCTGCCTGCACGTCGTGCAGGTAGGTCTTGGCATATTCCCGGACCGGGTCGGGCAGCTCGTTCACGCCCGTGTGCAGTTGTCGCATCCACCCCGAGATCAGCACGATCGCCACGCCGAGGCCGACCGTCACCGAGAGCCACTGCCGCCGTGCGTCACGAATCCAGCGGGTTCCCGCGCCGCGGCCGACGAGTCCGCTGGCCAGGTAGAAGACGACCATGGCGAGCAGGAACTTCACGCCGAACAGGGTGTGGTAGCCGGTGCGGCTCATCCAATCGGAACCCCAGAGTTCGGGCGACTCCTTGACCCGGCGGATCAGGAGCACGTAGTTGGTCAGTCCGCTGGCCAGCAGGAGCGTGATCGCGCTGATCACCCAGGGGAACCAGCGTCGGCGGATGCCGTCGTGGAGCCTGTCGGCAGCATCTTTGGCGAGGTCCTCGGTGGCCGGCAGCACGGCGACGCGGGCGAACAGCAGGCCCCCGACCGCGGCAATGGCCGCCAGGACATGCGACCAACGGAGCAGAACGGCAAGAGGATCCATGGGGGCGAATGTCTCCCGGGGGTGGTGCCCGGCCAAACTGGGGTGATGCGGACGCGGTGACCGGTCATGCGACGACTGGAGATCGTACCCGATTCCAGGGGGCATCCCAGGGACTCGGGATCCGGCCGGAGAGCGGCCGTGGCGGCCTGGAGCCGGCTGCCGTACAGTGACCTTTCCTCGACCGGGGTGGCTTCTCATGGCAGACGTTCCCGACGCGGCCTCGTCGCTGGAGTCCTTGCCCGGCGGCCGGCCCCACGACCGCTGGATGCGGCTGGCCCTCGACGAGGCCCGGTCCGCGGCGGCCGAGGACGAGGTGCCCGTCGGCGCGGTCGTCGTCCGTGGCGGGCGGATCGTGGGCAGCGGACACAACCAGCGCGAGCAGCTGGCCGATCCCACCGCGCACGCCGAAATGATCGCGATCACTCAGGCGGCGGCCGCGATCGGATCGTGGCGGCTGGAGGGCTGCGTGCTGTACGTGACCCTCGAACCCTGCCCGATGTGTGCCGGGGCCATTCTGCAGGCCCGCGTGCCGTTCGTCGTCTGGGGGGCGGCAGACCCCAAGGCCGGCGCCGTGGAGACGCTCTACCGCCTGTTCGACGATCCGCGGCTCAACCACCGCGTCGAGCACGTCGGCCACGTGCTCGCGGAGGAGTGTGGGCGGATCCTGAGCGAGTTCTTTCGCGGCAAGCGCTGAGGTCCGCACCGGCCCCGCCCGCGGTCAGGCCCGCCGGTCGATGGGCACGAACTCCCGCTGCGTCTCGCCCGAGTAGATCTGTCGGGGCCGGCAGATCTTCTTGGTGGGCGAGCGGTGCATCTCCATCCAGTGGGCGATCCAGCCGGGAAGCCGGCCCATGGCGAACAGCACCGTGAACATCTGCACCGGGATGCCGATCGCCCGGTAGATGACACCAGAGTAGAAGTCGACGTTGGGGTAGAGCTTGCGATCGATGAAGTACTCGTCGGCCAGGGCCACTTCCTCGAGTTGCTGGGCGATGTCGAACAGGGGATCGTGTCGGGAAATTTTGGCAAGTAGCTTGTCGCAGATCGACTTGATGAGCTTCGCCCGCGGGTCGTAGTGCTTGTAGACGCGGTGGCCGAAGCCCATCAGCCGGAACCCGGAGTCCTTGTTCTTGGCCATGTCGACGTATTTCCGCACGTCGCCGCCGTCGGCGACGATCTGCTCGAGCATTTCCACGCAGGCCTGGTTGGCGCCGCCGTGCAGCGGCCCCCAGAGGGCTGAAATGCCAGCCGAGATGCTGGCGAACAGGTTGGCGTCGCTGGAGCCGACCATCCGCACGGTGCTGGTCGAGCAGTTCTGCTCGTGGTCGGCATGCAGG
>VGYP01000421.1 GCA_016872955.1 Planctomycetota bacterium | reverse complement strand
GAGGCCCAGTTGCTCGATGCCGACGTCGATGCCACCAAGTATGGCTACACCTCCAAGACCCTCGGCGACGGCTCGACGCGGACCCCGCTCGAGGAGCTGATCCGCTGGCGGCTCTGGCAGCGGACCGGCGGCGGCCTGATGGCCGAGCTTGGCAGCCACCAGCTCGACGCGGCCGGCATCTTCGTCTCGGCGATGCACGGCAAGGGCAAGAAGGTCAAGCCGCTGGCAGTCACGGCCGTCGGCAACCGCAGCCTGTTCCC
The DNA here is from genome assembly GCA_016872955.1 of Planctomycetota bacterium. GTDB lineage: Bacteria > Planctomycetota > Planctomycetia > Pirellulales > UBA1268 > QWPN01. The sequence goes on along the minus strand of VGYP01000421.1, from coordinate 2,398 downwards.
GGCCGACCGCGAGATCGACGACCACGTCTACTGCACCTACGAGTATCCCGCTCCGGGCTATTTCGAAGACGACGGCAAGGTGGCCGACCCCAACAAGAAGATCGTGGTCGTCTACTCCTCGATCAACGGCAACGGCTTCGGCGGCTACGGCGAGGTGGTGATGGGCACCTCTGGCACGCTGATCCTGGAGCAGGAGCAGGAGGTGATGCTCTACAAGGACGCCTCCCGCGACACGCGGGTGACCGTGGCCACGGGCAAGGACGGCGCGCCTACGCTCGACACGACCGAGAGCGGGGGTGGCCCGGCCGTGGCGGCAGGCGGCGGCAACGACGGCCCGCCCTCCCGCGGCTACACGGAGGAGATGCATCCGCAACCCGGCCCCCGAGAACCAGCCCCGCTGTAAGCCCGAGGTGGCGATCGCCGACGCGGTGATCGCGCTGGTGAGCAACGTCGCCCTGGCCAACTCGGCCACGCAGCCGCGGATCGAGTTCAAGGACGCCTGGTTCGACATCTCCAGCGACGAGACGCCCGAGGGCGTGGCCCCCGACACGGGTCGCGACGCCTACAAAGCCTGAGGCGGGCTCAGCGGGCCGGCACGTAATGGCCGTCGGCCACCTGCCACCGGGTACCCCGCGAGTGCACCACGCGACTGGGCTGGTCACCGTGCCACTCCCACCGCTCGCCCGTGGCCGCGTCGAAGACGCTCGACACGCTTGGCGTCGGGCCTAGGCCCCAGCGGCCCGTGGCGTCGAGTCGGAGCATCGGGCGGGCGCCCTGGATCGTGAACAGCCTGGCCAGTTCCGGTGAGCGGCGCTCGAGCACCCGCTGCCGCTCGGCCTCGGTGCCCCGCAGGTCGAACATCCGGGCGGGCTGGATCGTGCCCTCGCCCATGGCGTAGCGGAGGCCGCCCGCCGCGTCGGCCTTGCTCCACACCCAGCGGCCCAGGGAGGCGTCGTGGCGGCAGTAGACGTGGCCCGGCTTGATCTCGCGGGGGGTGACCGGAAAGAGGCCTTCGGCGACCGGGTCGAAGCGGTAGATCCTGGCCCGGTCGCGGCCGGCGTCGTCGGTGGCCGTGGCCTTGGCGGACGGCACGCCGTCGTCGTCCTCCCCGCGAGCGAGCGGGACGGTGGCGAAAGCAGCCAGCGTGGCGAAGGCCAGGGCGGCGGAGGTGAGGCGGTTCACGGGAGGTGGTCGATGGTTCATTTCAGTGCCACTCCGGGGGCGGTGGCCCGAGATTCGTCCGGACCATCCACGCCCCGACAGGGAATGTCGGCTCGCGGCGTACTCCCACCCGACCCCGACACCCGAGGTCGGCCTGCACCCCTCCAGCCCGCACGACCGGCGCCCTCGGTTTGCACGGACGAGCCTGGACGTCTTAATCTCCTCGCGGGGATCCAAACGTCTCGCGGCAGGACCGGTCTCATTGGGAGTTCGCGAATGAGCACCGCCGACGGCTACGTCACCGACGTCGATTACACCCCCGGCTTCTACCCGCAACTCGCGCCGGCGGCACTGCGGCATGTCGCGGCCCTAAACCGGTTCGCACCCCCGACCACCAAGAACGGATTCCGCTACCTCGAACTCGGGTGCGGCCTGGGGGGGTCGCTCACCACGCTCGCGGCCGCCAACCCACAGGGCCAGTTCGTCGGCGTCGACGTCAACGAGCGGCACACCGCCGCCATCGAGGCCGACGTCACTGGGGGCGGGCTCGACAACGTCCGCGTGATCACCGGCGACTTCGCCGACATTCCTGACGACGTGGGCTCGTTCGACTTCATCGCCATGCACGGCGTCTGGAGTTGGGTCTCGCCGCGGGTCCGGCAGGCTGTGCTGTCGATCGCCGAGCAGCGGCTCTCGCCGGGTGGCTTGTTCCTCGTCAGCTACAATGCGATGCCCGGCTGGGCCCACCTGCAGCCGATCAAGGGCATCGTCGAGCAATACGCGGCGCTCCGCAGCGGTGACAGTCATCAGCGGATCCGCGACGCTCTGGGCTACCTCGTCTTCATCCGCAATAAGCAGGCGAAGTATTTCGAGGACAATCCGCGGGCGGCCGCCTACGTCGACAGCCTGCTCAAGCAGAACATCTCCTACCTGGCCCACGAATACTTGAACGAGCACTGGACGACCTTCTACTTTGCCGACGTGGCCCGCGACTTTGGCAGCGTCGGCTTGCGGTTCGCCGGCAGCCTGCCGGTGCTCACCAACTTCTGGGATCTCTGCGTGAAGCCCGAGTTCCAGGAGCTCTTCCGGACGACGACCGACCGGCTCGTGACCGAGGCCCACAAGGATTTCTGCGCCAACACCGCGTTCCGCTGGGATATCTACGCCAAGGCGCCGCGGCCGCTGGCGACGACCGAAGACCGGCTCCGCGCGTGCGACGATCTCGAGTACGGCCTCG
>VGYP01000420.1 GCA_016872955.1 Planctomycetota bacterium | reverse complement strand
GGCTTTGCCGCCGCGTCGGGCTCGTGGGCGCATTGCATGGCGTTCATCGGCGTGCGATACCAGAAAAACGGCAGCCCGGAGGACGGGCTGCTCTGCCTCAACTCGTGGGGACCGTCTTGGATTCGCGGACCGCGCTGGCCCGACGATCAACCCGAAGGATCGTTCTGGGTGCGACGCGCGACAGTCGATCGGATGCTCGGCGGCGACAAATCTGACTCGTTCGCAGTGGGCAGCGTCGATGGCTTTCCGCACCGCGACATAGATCACCACCAGTGGCTCGGCAACCCTGCCGGGCTCGCGATTGGATTGTGACGCTACCCATTTCTGGAAACCGGGAAAATGCCGAAGAACCATTTCAACGACGCCAACAAAATGGCCGGCCCGTCGCTGTGGCCGATCGCCTGCGCTCTGCTCGTCGGCGTGCTGCTGGCGTCGTGGGTGCGGCCTTCGCGCCCGTCGCCGTGGACGCCGGGACCGATCCCGGACCCGCATGTCCACCGGCCGGTGCTCGCCGCGATCGTGCGATTCGCTAAGGCCGCGGGGTGGATGCTGGTATTCGCTGAACCGCCGCCGCCGCCCGCGCCGGCACCTGAGCCAACGACCGTCGAGGCGGAGCCCGAATGCGAAATTGGACCTGACGGCTACCCGGTGTGCCGGCACGAACGGGGGTGGTGAGATGACCGTCCGCGTCGCCGACCTGCTGATCGTCCTCGCGGTCCTCGTCGGCGGTCTGCTGCTACTGGCCTCGCCAGCGATCCTCATGGCGTGGGCTGCTGCTGAGGACGCCCGCCAACGAGACGAGGCGAAGCGTGCCCCGTCCGTCCTCGTATCGGACTCGTGGGACGCCGATCGCCCTAGGGCCGCTGCCGCCGTCGCCCTGGCGGAGGCGGTCGTCGCCCCCGCACCACCGTCCCCGACGCCACCGCCCCCGACGCCACCAAAGCCGCCAAGCTGCGCGTGCGGCGGCAAGTGCACCAACGGCGTCTATCGCCCCGACGGGCGGATTCGGATGGAATGCGACAAAGACTGCGGGTGTGGATGCCGGAAAAAAGTAGCGGCGCAGAAGTGCTCGACCTGCCTCGGCACGGGCAACGTGATGGGCAGCGATGGTATCGTGAGGCGTTGTCGGGCGTGCGGTGTCAGCGGGACATATCCATCGAGGTGACGAATGGCGACGCACGAACAACTGCCGGGCAAGCTCAACGTCGCTTTCAACAAGGCCGACGAGTATGCCGCCCTGCTCGACCTGAGCATCGCGACGACGGGCTACTCGTGGACCGCCGAAATCTGCTCGCTTGTTGACGGGGCGGTCATCCTCAGCCCGACGGTGACTGACTACGACGCATCGCTCGGCAAGATCAACGTAGCGATCACTGAGGCGCAGGCCGCGTCGCTTGCTGTCGGCAGCTACGCCTTGAAAATCACCGGAGTCGCGCCGGGCAGCGTTCAGCGTCGGTTCGTAGAGGGAATCTGCGAGGTCGTCAAATGAGCGAAATCAGTATCACGGTGTCGAGCGGAGTTGGCCCACAGGGACCGGCCGGCGCAACTGGCGGCACGGCTACGCAGACGGTCGTGAATGGGCTCACCGGCACCATCACGATCGTCGGCAGCGGCATCACGGTCGCAGCCGGCGGCACGACAATCACGCTGACTTCGGCCGGTGGTGGTGCCGTGTCGAGCGTCAACGGCAAGGTCGGCGCCGTGACCCTCGCTGCCGTGGACGTGACCGCGGCAGCAGCCTCGCACACACATGACGCTGGCGAAGTGACGAGCGGCACTTTCAACATCGCTCGCATTCCTACGATCAGCTACACGGCACTGTCCGACGTGCCAGCGAGCTTCACGCCAGCCAGTCACACGCACGACGCCTCGGCGATTCAGGCAGGGACGCTTGCCACGGCGCGGCTTCCCATCGCCACCGCAACGGCGATCGGCGTCGCCTCGGCGTCGTCTGGACTCGCGATCACGGCTGGCGGGGCGCTGTCGGCCAACGTCCGGTCGGTGGCCGGCAGGACGGGAGACGTGACGCTGACCGGCAGCGACGTGTCGGGCGTCGTGACGACGCTCAACTCGCTGTCGGGCGCTGTCGAGATCGCGGCAGGGTCGAACATCACCGTCTCTGCGGGCGGTACGACGGTGACGATCGCAAGCACGGCCAGCGGCGGCGGCGTCACGAGCGTAGCTGGAGTCACGGGCAGCGTCACCCTCACGGCCATCGGGTTGGCGACCTCGACCAGCGGGCAAGTCATCACGCTCGACGCTCGCCCCGTGCGAACGACGCCGACCGCGATCACGGCGAGCCAAAACGACTACAACCCTGGCGCTGGCGACATCTTCCGAATCTCAAGCGGTTCGACGAACACGCTGAACATCACTGGGCTCGCGACGGCTGCGATGGCGCAAGAAGCTCTGTTCATCAACGTCTCGACTCACACCAGTTCGACGATTCGATTTCAGCACCAGAACACGAACAGCATCGCGGCGCAGCGGATCGTCGTTCCGTGGGCGGGAGACTTGAACCTCGCCCCGAATGGCGGGTCTGTTGTTGTTGTCCGCGATACAACCGACGATCGCTGGAGGACGGCGTGACGCTTTCCATTCGTGCCCTTGCCACGCAATTCGATCCGCGGCGGATCGCCAACCTGACAGGCTGGTTCGA
>VGYP01000419.1 GCA_016872955.1 Planctomycetota bacterium | reverse complement strand
ACTCCGGGTAGGGGCGGTCCGTGCCGGCGACCGCGTTCCAGAGGATGCGGTTGAGCACATCCTCCGGGGCCTTGTCGACCTCGCGGAAGTTGAGGCGGGCCGAGACCTCCGCGTCGCGCCGCAGCACGGGGTTCAGGAGGGCCTTGGCCGGCGGGTTCATCTGGTCGAGCGGCACGGTGTTGGGCACCGCCGTGTAGGGCGTGAGGTCGGGCGTGTCCTGGAAGCAGTCGGACATCGGCGTGGCGCTCGCATCGAACTGGTTCATGGGCTTCATGCCCAGCACCTGCTCGGCGGTCCGGATGAGGCTGGTGGTGTTGTACTGGGTCGAGACCACCGCGCCGCGCCGGGTGTAGGGGCTGATGCAGAAGGCGGTGGTGCGGTAGCCGCTGACATGGTCCCAGCCCGCCTGCGGGTCGTCCTCGATGGCGAGGATGAGCGTGTCTTTCCAGAAGCGGCTGTGGCTGACCGCCTCGACGATGCGACCGAAGGCTAGGTCGTTGTCGGCGACGCAGGCGGCCGGCGTGGGCTGGCCTGCCGAGGTGCCGCTGGTGTGGTCGTTGGGCAGGCAGATCAGGGTCAGGTTGGGGAATTCGCCGCGAGCCTCGAAGGCCTTGAGCTCCCGGATGAAGTGATCGGCCCGGTACTGGTCGGGCACCGACATCTCCCAGCCGACGTAGTCGGTCGGCGTGTAGGGGACCAGGGTCGGCACCATCGCCCGGCTGGCGAAGACCACCTCGTCGGACTCGCCCTTCCAGGTCCGGTAGCAGGGCAGGAACGGGATGGAACCTTTCTTCTTCGGGTCCCGCCAGCGGACGGTGGGTTCGGCGAACTCGCCGTAGTTGCGCAGGGTCTTGCCGTGCTTCAGGGCGTTGTCCCAGATGAAGCCGGCCGGCGAATAGGCCAGGGCGTCGGCCTCGTCCTCGCCCATGCCGTCCGGGTAGCTGCGCGGGAAACCCGCGAAGGACTTCTCCATGTAATCGGTGGAGAAGGCCGTGGTGGACCACTGGTGGCCGTCGGCGCTCAGGATCCCGGCGCAGTAGGTGTTGTCGAGCAGCACGAACTCGCGGGCGATCTTGTGCAGGTTGGGGGTGATCTTCTCGCCGAAGATGCACAGGTCGGCACGGCCGTTGCCCCGGGGCTCATCGCCGAAGACCTGATCGTAGGTCCGGTTCTCCTTGATGATGTAGATGACGTGCTTGAAGACGCTGGGCTCGCCGATGCGCTCGGGCACCGGCCGGGGCTTCACCCCGCTTCGCGCCGGGAGCCGCGACTCCAGGATCGCCTCGCGGCGCAGGTTGCGGGAGACGGTCTCGGAGAGCTTGGGCAAGGTCCGGCGGCCCGGGATGGGCACCAGCGAGACGGTGCCGTTGTACTGGTGGGTGTTGAAGCCGTCGGCCCCGGTGTCGGCCTTCTTGGCCTTGGAGGCCATGCCCTTGACGTTGGCGACGATGAGTTGCCGGCGCGCGGTGTCGTGCACCAGCGCGGCGGGAAACCAACCCACGGGGATCAGGCCCGCCAGGCGCGATTCACGATCGGCCGGATCGAAGCGGATGACCGCCACAGCGTTCTGGGAGCCGTTGGCGACGTAGAGACTCTTGCCGTCGGGGGCGAAGACCAGGGCGTTGGGCGACGCACCGAAGAGGTCGGCCGGGTTGATCTTGGCCCAGATCGTCTCCACCACGGAGCGGGTCCGGGTGTCGATGACGCTGAGGGTGTCCGAGCCGGCGTTGGCGCAGACGACGTGGCGGCGATTGGGCGACACCGCCAGGGCCGAGGCGTGCAGGCCGGTGATCACCTCCAGCGGCACGGCGTCCGCCGGGGCCTTCAGGTCGATGATGGAGACCGAGCCCTCGCTGGCGATGTGGCGGACCGGGTCGACCCGGACGGTGGTGCCGCGACCGGCGGGTCCGCTCAGGTCGTCGGGACCGGGGCGACGCCCGCCCCAGTTGCTGACATAGGCCGTGTCGCCCACCAGGACGACCTCATACGGAGCGACCCCGACGCGGAACTCGCGCAGGACCTTGCCCGACTCCGGATCCAGTTCCAGGAGCCGGTTGGAGAGATTGGCGCAGACGTACAGGCGGCTCCCGTCGGCGTTGAAGGCCAGGCCCGCCGGGATCTCCTCCTTGCGGCGCGGCGCGTCGGCCCGGGGCAGCGGCAGCGAGTGCGAGGGGCTCAGCGAGCCATCGGCGCCGACCCGGAACACCTTCAGGCTGCCATTGACGTTGCTCAGGAAGACCTTTTTTCCGTCGGGTGAATAACTCAACCCCGTGTAGCTCACCTGCCCTTTGGCGTCGGGCTTGAGGATGTTGGCCGAGGGCACCGCGGGTTGCGGCTCGTTCACCTGCTCCGACGGCAGGGCCACCCGCTGCAGGATCTCGCCGGTCACCGGACTCAGCACGAGCAACTCACTGGTCTTGCCCGAGACCAGCAACCGGGAACCGTCGGGCGACAGCGCCATCGCCTGCGGACGCAGTCCGGTCAGTTCGATTTGTCGCCCCAGGGGCGTGAGCGTCTGGTTGACCGGGGTGACCGAACGCCCGCCGCCCTTGTGACCCACGGTCTCGCGATTGGAGGTCTTGGAGGTCCCAAGAGAACCCGCCGGAGCCGCGGCCGAAGCGTCGAGCGCGCCCCCTGCGATGAGTGCGGCGCTCAGGCAG
>VGYP01000418.1 GCA_016872955.1 Planctomycetota bacterium | reverse complement strand
CCGGCCGCTCCTGCTTCACCCGACGAACCCACGACTCACTGACGTTGAAGCGCGTCGCGACCTCGCGGGTACTCCGGCCTCGATCACAGGCAGCAAGCACCGCACCACGGCACTCCGTCGCGTACGGTTTCGAAGGCACCTCCTTGGGGATGCCCACGCTCCCCAGATTGCCCGGAGCACGCTCGTCCTATCTCAGCCGTGCTCTAACGACCGCGGATGGCCTCGAGGTTCACGCGGGCCGCCTCGAGCTTTGGATCCCGCTTGATCGCTTCCTGGAAGGACAGCCTGGCGGCGACGACCTTGCCCTGGCGGGTGAGGGCCACCCCGCGATTGCACCAGGCCCGCGCATCCTCGGGATCGTGACGGATCGCCTGATCGAAGTCGAACTCGGCCTTCGCCGGCTGGCCCGCGATCAGATAGGCGAGGCCACGATTGAGGTAGGCCAGCATGAAGGTCCGATCGCGGCGGATCGACGATGCGTAGGCGTTGATGGCCTCGAGCGGACGATCGAGTTCCATCAGAGCCAGACCGCGCCAGAGTTCTGGCCGCGGGTCGTCGTAAGCAATGCTGGCCGCCTCCTCGAAGTCTTCCATGGCGATGCCGTAGAACCCGAGGTGAAACCAGGCGATGCCACGCCGTAGGTACATCTCCGGATCCTGGGGATTGAGAGCGAGGCCCTGCGAGATGGCATCGACGGATCCTTCGAAGTCGCCGAGCCGCCGCAGCACCACGCCCAGGGCGAGGTGGGCGATGGGCAGCTTGGGGTCGGCGGTGATCGCCTCGCGCAGCTTGTCACGTGCCTCAGCGAACTTGCCGGCCTTGTCGAACTCCTCCGCTTCGACGAGCAATCCCTCGGCCGGCGACAGCTCGGCCGGTTCGCCCTCGCTCAGCGGAGCAACTCCGGGTCGCGCGGCGCGCGGCCCGGGCACGGTCGCCTCGGGAAACGGCACCGGCAGCTTCGTCGCCGGCCGCGTCGGTCTGGCGGGGGGCTGCGTGGCAGGCTGCGGCGACGCGGGACGCGGCTCCGCGGGGCCGAAGGGGTTGAGCTCGTCGGCGAAAGGATCGTCTTCGGGCACGCCGGGCGACTGGGGATCGCCGGGCTGCGCCAGGGCCGAGCCAGGGCCGCACAAAGGCACGAGCACCGTCAGCACGGCCCCGGCCACCACGAGGCGGAGACCGGCGGCTGGGGCGGTCGGATGGGCGTGGAAAATCTTCATGGGATGTGACGATACTCCCTTTTCCCCATCGGGCAAATCGAGCGGCCGAAGCGAGTCCCGGCGGGCTTCCGCGCGCGGCCGCGACAACCGGCCCGCCCACGGGCCGCACGACCGGAAAAACCGGCCGAATCGCTCAAACATGAGCGGCCAACAGGCCGCCCAGGCGTTCTTCGACGCCACTGCGGATGCGTCCGGCGAACAGCCCGGCCGTGGTCGGCAGTTCCAGGCGGACGGCCAACTCCTCGGGCAGCACCTCGAGTTCACCGGCGATGTTCATGCCCATCACCCCCACCGTCACTCGGAGGCGATCCTCGGTCTCCCAGCAAGCCTCCAGGTCCGACATCCGATCGGCGTATTCGGTGCGGGCCCGCTCGATTCCATAATCCAGCCGGCGGCGAACTTCGGCCGGGTCGAGGCGGTGCGGCACACGGACTTCGAGTGGCTTCAAGGCTCATGACCTCCGGCAAGGATTCAGCGCCCGCCGTCGCGGCCGAGATGCCCCTAGTGTAACAAGCCGCCTCACCAATTGGGCGGACACTGGCCCCTTCCGGCCACCTTCGCAGGCGGCCGTCCGCACCCCACAGATGTCGGCTCCGAGGGTGAACGCGATCGCGACGTCGGCCGCCGACAGCCGGCCGGCAAGGGCGAGCGCGATCCCACCCGCGGCGGCGACGACGGCCCAGTGGGAAAGTCGTGGTGGGTCGATCGCCTCGAACAGGCCCGGCCCCGTCTTGTCGAAGGTATCGACGAGCAACGTTCCCGCCCCCGACTCGATGGCGGCGGCCATGATCGCCTCCGGTATCGGGGCCGCGGCGGACGCGCAGTCGGCGTAGGCCACCGGCACGGCTTCGATTCCCACCGGCAGCCGAGCGGCCAGCCTGTCGAACCGCGTGCGCCACTCAGCCCACGCGAGTCCGGCCGGCCCGACCTTGATGGCCACGGGCGGCACGGTCGAGGCCGGCAGGCAGCGGAGCACCCCTTCGACGTGAGACACCACGGTGTCCACGCCGGCGGCGAGCTCACCGCAGGCGAGTGTGACGGCGGCGCGGCCGGCGACGGCCGCCACGATCGCCGCGGCGACGTCGGGATCGGCCGGTCCCAACGGGCCGTGGTTCGGTTCCTTGACGTCGACGATGGCAGCCCCCGCCGCCGCGACGACATCTGCCTCGGCCGCGTTCCGCACGCTCACGAGCAAACCGTGTTGCCACTGCGCCCCGCTCACGACGGCACCTGCTTCGCCGCGGTCTCCCGCTTGGCGGCGACCAGGGCGGCCGCGATGCGTTCGACGGTGGGCTGCGAGAGGGGCTCGCACCACCGGCCGTCGATGACCGCATGGCCATCCACCCAGCTTCCCCAGGGGCGAAACGCCTCACGAAACCGCCACTCCGCCGCCCGCTCCGCGAACCGCACCACCAGCGTGTCGACGCGACAGCGGGGCTCAGGGCGC
>VGYP01000417.1 GCA_016872955.1 Planctomycetota bacterium | reverse complement strand
CGGCGGCGAGCGTCGTGACACCGGTGTAGGTGTTGGTGGCGGTGAGGAGCGTGGTGCCCGGGCCCGTGTGGCTCACCGGGCCGCCGGTGATCACGGCGGCGCAGGTGATCGAGCCGGTGGGGCTGAAGGCGAGCAGAGCCTGCGTCGGATCCACGGCCAGGGTGCCGCTGTAGGTGTGCGTGGCGGCGATCGAAAGCGTGCCCTCCGACACCGTCGCGCCGCCGAGGACGCTGCCGGCTCCGCCGAGCACCAGTTCGCCCACGCCCGACTTCGTCAGGCCGGCGGTTACCACGACGCGGGCCGAGATCGTGGCCGTGGCCGCCGACTCCACGATCAAGGAATTGGCGGCGGCGGCGGCGCCCGCGAGCGTGAGCGGGCCGCCGGTGAGCTGGTATTGACTGCCCGCTTTGAAGGTCAGGCCGCCGCTGGCCGTCGCCCCGGACTGGCCGATCGTCACGATCCCGTCGGGCAGCGGGAAGACGCCCATCAGCCCCGGCTGCATCGGCCCCACCACGCCGCCGGAACCCCAGGTGTTGCTGCTGTCGGTCCACGTGCCCGAGCCGCCCTGGTTCACGCCGTCGCCGTGCCAGACCTGAGCGGGGGGTACCGCGGGCCTGAACATCATCTGTTCGGCACCGAGGGCGACGTTGCTGATTCGCAATTCATCGAGCCGAACATTGGCATTCCCGGCAGAGTACTGGCCGATGTTGATATAACTCAGCGTCTGGTCGTAGCCGATAAAGTTTCCGCCGGGTTGGTTGTTGAGCGACGCCCGCAACACCGCCGCCGTCGTTGCCGGATTCATCTCGGTCATGTAGAGAAACGTGTTGTCTGAAGACGTCAGCGTGGAGTCGTACACCAAGCCGACGTGGTACCAGGTGTTGATTTGCGGCGTAAAACCGAGATTCGCAACCTTGGCCCCGCCCGCGACTCGATTGGGAATTTCAACCTGAAAAGCCTGGCCCCCGTTCTGGTGCCAGCGGAGTCGAAGTGCGTGGTCGAAGCCGACGCCGCCGCGAATGATCTCCCCGTCGGTCAGATTGTCGAAATTGATGAGCGTCTCGATCGTCCAAGACCCCTTCGTGCTTCCGAGAATTTGGGACCCAGACTGAGTGCGTATGAAACCGCGAACGTCACCGGGGTTCCCAATTCGCAGGGACGTTTCAAAACCAGGTGATCCGGTGTAGCCTGCTTGACCAAGACCGTTCTGCCCGTTTTGGTTCGCGGTCCATGTGCCGGCCCCGCTGACGGCATCCGGCAACGATGTCGTGCCCTGAGGTTCATCGAGGTGCAGCAGATGGACCGTCGTCGCGTTGGGCGTGTACGGCCCCACGATCTCCGCGGACGAAGGGCGCAAGCCACAGCACGAGACAACAAGCAGCAAAGCCGCTACGAACCACTTGTCGATCATCGAGCTCACCCGTTGGGGTTTGAAATGTCCATGATGGAAACCAGCCCGCCGTTCGCCGCCGCGTTGCGGAGGCCGCCCATGCTCCGGTTTTTCAAGCGTCAACAGACCTCGAGAAACCCGGAAAACAACGATCGCACACCCCTCATTCACGCAGCCTAGCTCCGCCAATGGCGATTTGGCAAGCGACGGCCGAGCGGGGCGGATCACGAGGAGCTACCTCCGGAGTTAGTCAGGCCGTATGCGGCCCTACCGTGGAGGTGCCGGGGTGTTTCCTATCCACGCTCAAGGCCGGATTTTTTCCCTTCGGCTCGAGCCCTCCTTGAAACCGCTTTTCTCGCGGGCCGTCCACACCGTGGCATGGAATGCCGTCAGAGGCTGTGGATGTCGATGTCGGGCAGCTCGTCTCTCCGTCCCTGAAAGATTGCCCGGTCGAAAGTGGACCTGCACAAGCTCTCCCCAGTCGGTCGGCTGGCCACGGGCGGGAGAGACGGGCGGAGGCTCGAGCGGTTCGCCGAGGTGACTCTGGATCTTCCGGATCGGCCCCGGATCGGTAATGAACGCGATGAGTGGGACGTCGCCACCACACCCCGGGCACGCAACAGAAACCTCCTCGCCCACCCGAGCCATGAGTTTCGCCCATGCAATCCAGGACGTGTCGTGGGAGGGCGGTTTGTCGCCTAAGCCGTAGCATTCGACGGTGGTATCTCCGCAAGCCGCATGTCCGCCGACCGCCTGGCCACCAGCTGCGGCATGATGGACGCCAAGATCCGGGAACTCACGCCCCGGATGTGGGGCCAGTCACCCTCGCGGTGCATCGAACGGCTCAATGTTTACCTTCGGGGTTGGTCGGGATACTTCCGAATCTGCGCGGAGGAGAACGTCTATCGCCTCCACCACTGGGATGCCCACCTCAGCCTCAGCATCGAGGGGCCAGCGTACGTGGAGCCACGCACGCGGCCTGGTGCCGATGGAGCGTGTGGTACCGGAGCAACACCTCGGGAATGGCCGTGGCCTACCGGAACGCTTGGCTCCACGAGCGGCTGGTGTCACTGGCTTCGACGTGCAAGGCTCTCAAGCCGCGCCCGAAACTGGCCGCTGGTCAAACGCTGGTGTTCGACCTGTGAGACTGAAATCCAAAGAGCCGGATGTATAACCCACAAGTCCGGTTCCGTGAGAGGCCTGGGGACGAAAGCCCCCGGGCCTACTCGACAGGGCAGCATCGAGCGAACGGAGGTCAGGATGACCGGAGTGAGCGTCCGGC
>VGYP01000416.1 GCA_016872955.1 Planctomycetota bacterium | reverse complement strand
CTGGATGCGTACGGGTGGCGAGACGTCCGCCCGGAGTGCGGCTTCGCCCTCGACTGGCTCGACCTCGACGACGACGAACTGGCCGACACGCTCGCCAGTGCCCCCGACGACATCCGCGACAGGATCGAGTCGGCCGACTACTTCTTCCCCGACGCCGCCGCGGCCTGCCGCTTCCAGTCGCACATCAAGCAGTCCGGCAAACAAAAGCTCCCCTGGCGCTACCGCTGGACCGATGGAGTACGCGACGACATCCTCGCCCGCCTCCTCGCCCTGAACGCCCACCGCGCCGAACTCGAACGCCTCACCGGCCTCCCCGGCGGAGGCAGCGGCGGGAGCGGCTCCGGCTCATCGTCGGATACCCCGGACTCCGACGACGGCCTCGGCGTCGCTCCGGCCGCAAGCCGCCCCGCCAGGAAGGCAAAGAAGGCCAGCAAGCGAGCCGCGAAGAAATCCGCTCCTCGGCCGCTTTTGGATGACGAGTGACTCTGAGTGCATTTCTTGAGCGCGAGCGAACAGCACGCGGCAAAAGGCTGAATCACCCCTGTTCTTTATGGCATTTCCCATTCACGTCATAGACCGGGCCCGCTCGACCCAATTCGAGCAGCTCGGGACCAAGCCGAAGTTCTGGTTCGACGGAGGGGCTTGCCTCTTCAAGGGCGACGTTCGCGGAACCGGGGCGGATTGGGCGGAGGTCGTCGCCGCGCACCTCTGCAGTCTTCTCGGCCTACCCCATGTCGAGTATCAGTTGGCTGAGTCGACCGTCGATGGCGTGGTCGATCAGCGAGGTGTCATCTGCGCCAACATGGCGGCAGGCGACGGAGAGCTCGTTCTTGGCAATCAGTATCTGCTCGCGATCGACAGCACATACCCCAGCGAGTCACGATGGAAAGTCAGTCGCCATACCGTCGATGCAGTCTGCGGGGCTCTGAAGTTCGCCACGAAGCCGCCGGCGGAATGGACACGCGATTCGCCGGTCGAGGTATTCGATGCCCTGGGGTTTTTCATCGGCTACGTGATGCTCGATGCCTGGATCGCGAATCAGGATCGGCATCATGAGAACTGGGGGCTGCTCCGGGTTCCCAAATCCTCGGATCTCTCCCTCGCCCCGACGTTCGACCACGGCGCCGGAATGGGTTGCATCCTCACCGATGAGGAGCGGTCCAGACGCCTTTCGACGAAGGACGCCGGCTACCGCGTCGAGGCATATTGCCAGAAGGCCAGGAGCGCGTTCTACGGAGATGCCTCCGACCCGGGCACACTGACGACGCTGGAGGCCTATCGCCGATTCGCCGCCGAGGCACCAGCAGCAGCGGGACTGTGGCTCGAGAGGCTCCGGGCTGTCACCCAGGCACAGGTTTTGGGTATCCTCCACGAGGTGCCCGAGGATCGGATGTCGTCGGTGTGTCGGGATTTCACATGTCAATTGCTGACGATCAACCAAAGGCGAATCCTGGCATCGGCGGACTCGGCGTGAGGGCGCTCTACGTTGCCTGGCGTCCATCCGAACCGAGCATGGGCTGGCGTCCCGTCGGTCGACTCGAGTGTGTTGGGGCTGTGTACCGGTTTCGGTACACGAAGGGAGCCGAAAAGGGTGGCTTCCGCCCCTTTGCCGGAATGCCGGATCTGCACGCCACCTACACCTCGGCCGAGCTCTTTCCGATTTTCGCCAATCGGCTCCTCTCGAAGTCCCGCCCCGAGTACGTTGAGTTTCTGCGCTGGGGGGCGTTTGAGGGCGACACCCCACCCGACCCGCTTTCGATTCTCGGAGTCACGGAAGGACTTCGGCAGACCGATGCGATCGAGGTTTTTCCCTGCCCGCACCCCGACGCGAACGGCTGCTTCTCGAACAAGTTCTTTCTCCATGGCATCCGCTGGCTCCCCAAAGCGTCGCTTGACCGAATCGCGAAAATCGACAGCGGCGAGGCTCTCAAGTTGATGTTGGACGTGCAAAACCACGACGATCCGAAGGCGGTGGGGCTCCGAACGGAGATCGACCGCACCTTGATCGGCTACTTTCCTCGATATCTCGCCCACGACGTCTGGCAACTCCTTCACCGATGCGACGTCTCTTTCATGCACGTCACGGTCGATCGGGTGAATGCCACGGCGCCGCTCCAGAATCGCGTGCTCTGCCAGTTGCGAGCGTGCTGGCCCGAGGGATTCCGGCCGTGCAGTACGGAGGATTTTCAAGCCAACGGTGAACGGAGTTCCGCAGGCATGGGGCGACTCGCTCCTTCACCGTGACGCGACCTCGCTCACGCAACTCGCGAAGGTAGCCCGCTGAACGCGACCAACGGGTGCCGCGCCCCGTGACCACCAAGATCATCACCCGCGACCTCCCCACGACGCCGCACGGCGGGGATTTCCGGCTCCACTGCGCCGCGCTCGAGTGGTCGCTCGCCGAGCCGATCGTCATCCACTCCGCGGAAGACATCAAGTCGCGCGTCGACTGGAAAGACCGGGTCGAACCGTACCGCCATCAGGTGGAAAACCTGATGAGATTCTGCCGGCGCCTGCCGGTGACCCTCCTCGCCGACGACGTCGGCCTCGGCAAGACGATCAGCGCCGGGTTGATCGTCAGCGAGCTCATGAAGCGCGGGCGGGTGGCGCGGGTGCTGGTGATCTGCCCGAAGATCCTCATCGATCAGTGGGTCGAGGAGCTCGGGGCGAAGTTCGGC
>VGYP01000415.1 GCA_016872955.1 Planctomycetota bacterium | reverse complement strand
TGACGTGGCGACTGACGGCTCCGCTGCCGGCCGGCGCGGGCGGATTCGTGCGGTTTCGCACGCTTGTGCGGTAGGCCGTCGACCGCGACGACCGGCCACGTTGCCGCCCACACACCGCAGCGGGTACTCTCCCTCAGGATTTCCCCCGGGTGCTCCTGCGAGGCTCCGATGGCTCTCTCTCGTCACGTCCGCGACCTGTGGCCCCTACTTCTCACGGTCGCGGTCTGCGGCCCGTTCGTGTCACCGGCCCGCGGAAGCGAGCCCGCCGCTCCCCCGAACGCCGAGGCGGGTCTGGTCGTTCCAGCCGCGCCTGCCGACGCCAGCGCCGAGGATCTGGTGACGTTTGCCGAAGGCCTGCTGCCGCCACCCCGGCAGCCCCGTTCGCAGGAGGAGCTCTTCCGTTACGTCACCGAGGCCTCGCGGGCTCAGATCTCCGTCGCCGACAAGGTGCTGGCCCAGGCCAAGGAAGGCGACGCCCTGTACGTCAAGGCAGCGACCCTGAAGCTCGAGAGCCTGGCGATGCTGGGCCAGCTCACCGACGAGGACACCGCGACGCAGTTGGCCGCCTTCGCGACGACGCTCGCCAAGGGCCCGGTCAAGCCGCTCGCCATGAAGGCCCGGCGGATGCTGCTGCTGGTCGAGGCCCGGCAGCTGTTCGCGGCGGAGAAGCTTGGCGATGTCGTGCCGCTGGTCAAGAAGACGGCCGCCCTGCTGGCCGCCGATCCCAACGACCGGCAGACCGTCGCCATGGCGATGCAGCTGGTCGGAGCGCTCGAACAGGTTCCCGACGCGTCCGCCGCGGCCGTCGAGGCGATGACCTCGTTCGGAGCCGTCTTCGGCACGAGCGATGACGAGGAGATTCGACAGCTCGCCGCCGGCTTCGAGGGCAAACTGCGGCTGCTATCGCTGCCGGGCAAGCCGATGGAGATCAAAGGCGAGTTGCTCGACGGTAAGGCCTTCGAGAACGACCGCTTCGCCGGCAAGGTGGTGCTCGTCGACTTCTGGGCCACCTGGTGCGGCCCTTGCGTCGCGGAGATCCCCAACCTGCTGGAGCAGTATGAGAAATACCACGACAAGGGCTTCGAGGTCGTGGGCATCAGCCTCGACGAAAACAAGGCTGACGTCGAGAAGTTCGTCGCCGACAACGCCATTCCATGGCCCGTCATCTTCGCGGGCAAGGGCTGGCAGGACCCGGTGGCCCAGTTCTACGGCATCACCGGCATCCCGCAGCTCGTGCTGATCGGCCGCGACGGCAACGTCGTCTCGCTCGACGTCCGCGGCCAGAAGCTGGCCGAGCGGCTGGCGGAGCTCTTTCAAGACGCCGGCTGACGCCCGCGCCTGCCCTGTCGTGACTCCGTCAACCGCCGCCCCTTCGCGTTCCCAGGTCGCCCGCCGCGCGGCGGCGTTCGATTCCTCCGGCATCCGCAAGGCCTTCGACCTCGCGGCCCGGCTCGAGGACCCGATCAACCTCTCCATCGGCCAGCCCGACTTCGGCATGCCGCAGCCGGCCCGGACCGCGGCGGGGGCGGCGATCGATGCCGGCAGGAACGGCTACACGCCGACCCAGGGGATCCCGGCGCTCCGCGAGCGGCTGGAGGCGGCCGCCCGCGGCGAGACCGGGCAGCCGGAGCGGCGACTGCTGGTGACCAGCGGCACCAGCGGCGGCCTCGTGCTCGCCCTGATGGCGACGCTCGATCCAGGCGACGAGGTGATCCTCTTCGAGCCCGCCTTTGTCATGTATCGGCCGCTCGTCGAGTTCCTGGGCGGCCGCGTCGTGGCGATCTACACGGCCCCCGCGTTCACGATCGACCTCGCGCGGGTGGCAGCGGCGATCACGCCGCGGACGAAGGTGATCCTGCTGAACACGCCGGCCAACCCCACGGGCGTGGTGGCGTCAGACGACCTGGTCCGCGGCCTGGCGGCCCTCGCCGACGAGCACGGCGTCACGATCATCAGTGACGAGCTGTATCGGACCCTCTGCTACGACGCCCCCTTCGCCTCGCCGGCCCGGCACTCGAGCCGGGTCGTCGTGCTCGACGGCTTCTCCAAGTCGCATGCCATGACCGGCTGGCGGGTCGGCTGGCTGCACGGGCCGCCCGACGTCGTCGACACCTGCGCCATGATCCAGCAATACACGTTCGTCTGTGCGCCGCAGGTCGGCCAGTGGGCGGCCCTCGAGGCGCTCGAGTGCCCGATGGACGCGGCCATCGGCGAGTGCCGCCGCAAGCGGGACAAGCTCGTGGCCGGGCTGCGGGATCATTACGACTTCCAGGTGCCGGGCGGCGCGTTCTACCTGTACCCCCGCGCCCCCGGCGGATCCGGTACGGCCTTCGCCGAGCGAGCCGCCGCCGAGGAAAAACTAATCGTCGTGCCCGGCAAGGTTTTCGGCGCCGCCGACAGCCATTTTCGGATCGCCTACACGACCGACGACCTCACGCTGGACCGCGGCATCGCGGCCCTGCGACGACTGGCCGCCGGCTGACGTCCCCTGCCCCCCCGGCCCGCCATGCCAACCGCCGCCGACGTCGCCCGGGCACTCGACCACGCCGTGCTCAAGCCCGAGGTCACGGCCGCCGACCTCGCGACGCATGCGGCGATGTGTGTGGCGCGGGGCGTCGGCGGCCTATGCGTGCGATCCTGTGACGTGGCCGAGGCGGTGCGACTGCTGGCGGGCAGCCCGGTGGTCG
>VGYP01000414.1 GCA_016872955.1 Planctomycetota bacterium | reverse complement strand
GAATCGTCATCGTCTCGGGGATCGCGGCCGGCACGGCATTGCGTTTGCTACGGCCCCACGTGGCCGTCAGCGGCCTACGCAGCGGCAGGAGCGGCTCCGCGGGGAACCGGACGGCCAGCAGCCAGTTGGGCTGTGCGGCGGCGACGGCCAGCGCCTCCTCATAGCGGGCCACGGCATCGCGGAGCCGTCCGACCTCGAAGAGACACTCGCCGAGCATCGTGGCCGACGCGATCGAATCGATCCACCGGTCACCCGCGACAACCACGCCGCTGCGGTGGTCCCGTTCAGCAGCCTCCAGGGCATTGGCGTAATCGCCGCCAGCCAGCGCGGCCAGCACGAGGTCGTAGCCAGGGCCTGGCACGACCGGGGCCGCGTCTGGCACACCAAGATTCGGCGGCAAGACGGTCTGTCCCACGGCGATGGCTGCGGCTGTCCACGCCGCGACGGCGATCACGAGGGCTCTCCGCATGGTGCCCTGGTTGTACATTTTTCCCACGGCGCACCCCGACCCCACCGAGCGGGCGTCACTCTGGGAAGAAGCGGCAAGCGGGGAGAGGGGTGGGCGGCGCTTCGGGAGCCGGTCGTATGGGTCGCTCAAAGTTTGCGGCCTGTGCGGTCCGATAACCCCTCTGAATCCCGCGGCCGGCAGCGGCCGCCGCGGGTGAGCGACACGCTTGGCAGGGAAAGGCAGCCCACGATGCACACGCGACTCAAACTTCCGGTTCGACGCGACGCTGCTCGCTGGCCGTGGAACAAGCCCTCCATCGCCCTGTTCCACTCAGCCCACCAAGGGCAAAGCCGAGGTTTGCCAGGCTCGACGATCGCCGCACCCTGCGGCAACCGAGTTCCACCGCCTGGCAGCCCCCGATCGACCTCCGCGAGAGCCTGGCTGACGGCCTTGGCCATCGCCGGGATTTCGGCCACTGGCTGCCAGGTGGACGTCGGCGGCCAGACCCTGCCGAGCGCCTACTACCTCGAGGACGACATCCAGTACTTCCCCGCCGGCCCCGAGTTCAAACTCTCGCGGGAGGCAGCGGCCCAGAAGGCCTATCGGAAGGAAATGCAGGAACGGGAAGCCGCCGGCCCTTATCGCCCGTAAAGCTGCTGCGGGGGCTACCGACCGCTGCCAAGGTCTGGTTGACGCCCCGATCGAGGCCGGCCCGTAAACGGCCTCCCGACCGATGAATCCAGCATTTTTACCCAGTGAAAAATGCTTTTGGAGTCGGCGGCTTGCAGCCCAAGAGACCATCTGTAAACTCCTGGCTCGTGGGTTCATGACCCATTTGTGGCCAAAAAAAACTTTTTTCGTGGGTTTTTGGCCCATTGAGACGCTGGCAGAGGGATCTGTTCGGCGTTCCACAGCCCCGCGGAGGCGGGCAACGTGACCGAATCGATCGCCCATGCCCGGCTCGGCGGAGTTGCTGCTCGGGGAGTTTCTCCGCACGCTCGACGACCGGTTCCGCCTCACGCTCCCAACCGAGTTGCTCGATCCGCTGCTCGGCGACGGATCACGACTGGTGATTGCCAAGGAGCGGACGGGCTGCCTGTCGCTCTGGTCGGCCGCCACCTGGCAGCCCCGGATGGATGCGGCCCTGGACGTCATCCGCAGCAAACTCGAGGCCGGACTGCTCGACCAACGGCTCGGCCAGATGCAGGACCTGGGCCGGCTTCTGTCGACCCGCCAACGGACGATTCCGCTCGCTGGCCGCGGCCGCTTGGTGATCCCCGACGGATTCCGCAGCCTGCTCGGCGTCGAGCCGGGCGGCGAGGTCGTGGTGGTCGGGGCTGCAGTCTGCGTGGAACTCTGGCAGCCGGCCGCCTGGGACGCCTGCATCGCCGTCGAAATGCCGGGCTTCCGGCAGCGCATCGACGAGCTCACGTCCTGAAGGAGCGCGGCCGAGGCCTGCCTTCGCAGGATGCGGCGGCCGTCGACCATGGCAATCCTCGGCCTTGCCATCCATCGGCCACGTGGCCACAGGCCATGGTGCGCGTCGCTCAGAGCAAGCCCAGCGTTCAGGCCGAATCACAGCCGGACGATCGGAGATTCGCCATGCCCGGGTGAAAGGGGACGGCTCTTTCCCCGAATCACGGTTCGGGAGACTCGACAACCACGGAACGGGGCCCCACAGCACGGATGCTGCCGCGGGACCTTTCCCCGGGCATGGCACTCTTACTACCCGCGGCGCGGGCCCTCCTGGCCCCGCTTCGCCTGCCGGCCTCCCGGCCGGAAGAAACACAGCCCTCCAGGCCTCGCCCCATCGCACGCGGCGCGGGCCCTCCTGGCCCCTCATCCCAAGGGGCAACCGCGATTGGCCAGCGGCCACGAGAGGCGGTCGCCCGTCAAGGCCGAAGCATAGATCGCGGCCGTCATCTCCACCACGCTTCTCCCTGCATACATACCAGTCTCGGGTTCGCGATCGTTGTGAATCGCGTCGAGCAGGTCGGCCGCGGCACGACGGCCCCAGGCGGCACGCTCGGCGGCACGGTCCACGTCACCGGGCAGGGCCTCGCCGACGCCCGCCGGCCCGATGGGTTGCCAGGGGAAATCCCTGTCGGTCCTCCAGAGCGGTGCCTCCCGGAGATACGCATGCGGCACGTGGTCAGGACGGATGTGGATCGCCCCCTTGCTGCCGACGACCGTGAGGCCGAAGGCCGGCTGCTTGAGTCCGGCATCGCGGACGCTCGCGAAGAAA
>VGYP01000413.1 GCA_016872955.1 Planctomycetota bacterium | reverse complement strand
TGGGTGGGGGCGCTGCCGAGGGCCCCGAAGTCGTTGGGCGTGGCGACGAGGCCGCGGGCGAAGTGCTGCTGCCAGAGGCGGTTCACGAACACCCGCGCGGTGAGCGGGTTGTCGGGGCTCACGATCCACTCGGCAAGCGCCTTCCGCCAGCCGCGGGTGGGCCAGCGGCGGAACGGATCGAGCGGGATCACCGCCGGCCGGTCGTGGCCGACGAGCGCCGAGGGGAAGCCCGGCTGAACGGCCTCGCCGGGCCGCTCGAAGTCGCCGCGCACGAGCACGTGGGTGAGCGGGGCGCCGGGCTCGAAGGGAGGACCGAAGGTGTGCCGCAGCGACATCGCCGCCGGCACGAGCCGCTCGATCCGCATCCGATTGCCGAAGACGTCGCCGCGGGCGTGTTCCCAGGACTCCCGGTCGTCGGCCGTGAGGGCGGGATCGTCGGGATCGTCCACCACCGCTTGGAGGACGGCCGCGCCGACGAGCTCGTCCGCCTTTCGAGCCGTGGTAATCTTGCGGCGAAGCTCCTGCTCGAGCCTGTCGCGACGGGCCTCGAGTTCCCCCTGCCGGGCCTCGATCGCGGCCCGTGTGGCGTCGGCCCACTCCTTCTCGCCAGGCCGATAGAAATCCGCCGGCTGCGGGCCGCCGATCTGGAAGGCGTCGCCCCGCTTGGGGGGCGCTATCTGGATCGTGGAAAAGAAGGCCTTCAGCCGATAGAAGTCGCGGGCGGGAATCTGGTCGTACTTGTGGTCGTGACACTTGGCGCAGCCGATCGTCTGGGCCAGGAACACGCTCCCCACCGTATCGGTCATCTCGCTGAGCAACAGGTCGCGGGTCTCGTCGCCCCGGGGCTCGGTGAAGGGTGCCAGCCGGAGAAACGTGACCGCCACGACGCCCTCGGGGGGCGGCAGGGGGGGCTCGCCCGCCCCCTCGATCGAATCGAGTTCGTCGCCGGCGAGCTGCTCGAGCACGAACCGGTCGAACGGCTTGTCGGCGTTGAAGGCATCGATCACGTAGTCGCGATACCGCCAGGCGTGCGGGTACTCGGGGTCTCCTTCGTAGCCGGCGGAGTCGGCGTAGCGGACGAGGTCGAGCCAGAACCGGGCCCAGCGCTCGCCGTAACGCGGGCTCTCGAGCAGGCGGTCCACGAGCCGCTCGTAGGCGTCGGCCCCGGTATCGTCGAGGAAGGCCCGCAACTCCTGCCGGGTGGGCGGCAGGCCGGTGAGGTCGAGGTGCAGCCGGCGGGCGAGCGTAGGCCGGTCGGCCTCGGGCGCGGGAGCCAGGCCGCGAGCCTCGAGGCGGCCGAGCACGAAGGCATCGATCGGGTTGCGGATCCAGCCGGCGGCGGCCACGGCGGGCGGATCCCGCCGCTCGGGCGGCACATGCGACCAGTGCCGCTCGTAGGCCGCGCCGGCCGCGATCCAGCGCCGCAGCACGTCGGCCTCCGCGGCGGTCAGCCGCCGGCCCGCCTCGGGCGGCGGCATCACCTCGGCGTCGTCGGTCGCGAGGACCCGGGCCAGCAGCAGGCTGTGCCCGGGGTCGCCGGGCACGAGCGCCCGGCCGCCGGAGGGCAACTCGGCCGTCGCCGCGACCGGGTCGTCGAGCCGCAGCCCTGCCTGCCGCGGCTCCTCGTCCATTCCGTGGCAGGTGAAGCAGTTGGCCACCAAAATCGGCCGCACCTCGCGGTTGAAGTCGGGCGGGCTGGCGCTATCCCCGCTCGCCGGGGCGGCCGGGCAGTGGGCCGCGAGCAGGCAGGCCACCAGCCAGCCCGCGGCCGCCCCGCGGAGGCGGAGCGGCGCGGCGGAGATATCGACTGCCGTTCGCATCGGTGGCTGGCTCCCGAACAACACGAGTGGGGTTTTCAATTTTCTTGGGCGGGAATCAGCCGGTTCTTCGCCGCCGCGTTGCGACCAGGGTGCCTGAACCGATTTTTCAGACATCAACAACCCTCGCCTAAACGGTAACTTCTGTGGTCCGGCGGGGCAACTCGCGGCGTTGACCGCCGGGTGTGAACGCTGATCGAAAAGTGCAGCGCGCTGCGGCGTAGCCTGGGCGGGGCCGAGGCCATGACAGCGGCGGCCTGCCAGATCGAGGTGCCGTTCGGGGCTTGTGAGCCGCGTATCGGCTCGAAAATGGCTGCGGACCGGATGGTGGACGTGCCATTGGCCGGGGGGATCGTACGTTTGGTTGGTTCAGTGATCCGTTCGAAGCCGGCACGTCCTCGCCCGGCACTCGAGACGTCGAGCCCGGTGAGCGTGTGTCCGGGGTTTCATCGCCAAGGACCAACGGGGAATCTGAGATACTACGTTTCGCACCTCGGCGCGGACCAATTTTTTGCCGTTCGGCACCTTACGGTCAGCATTCGGCCAAATCACCCTTCAGCGAACGACAGCCAAAACGAGCGGGCTGGTCAACCCCGTTTCTGCCGCCCCGCGCCGGGCACTCCATCCACATTGTAGTCCCCTACGTTCTGACCGCCGATGGAGGCGATCCGGAGAAGAATGCCCAAAACACCACCACGTTGCACGGAAAACTTCTGCGGCTCGACGTGGGAGCCGACGGCCTCGACTTCAGCAATCCACACTCCACCTATTCGATCCCTTCGGGCACATGACGGTCAATCCTGACCTGCCCGCCAGTGCGGTACCAGGTTTGAAGGGAGGGATTCCTCGCGGTGAACTCGCTGCCGTTGTCGCTCCGGATGTGCGCCGGCACG
>VGYP01000412.1 GCA_016872955.1 Planctomycetota bacterium | reverse complement strand
TCCGAGGCCGAGGGCTCCCAGGTGGAGCGGTGGGCCGTCGACGCCTGGGACGAGGCGGCCGGCCGCTGGGTCAACTGCTTCAATGGTCGGACGATCGGCGTCGACTTCGTCGCCCCGATCGTCGCCCGCACCACGCCGAAGGCCCGGCTGCGACTAATGCGGACGACGGCGGGCGATCCGCAGGTGACGACCTTCGACGCCTTCGACGACCGGCTCGGCGATCCGTTCAGCATGCCCCGGGGGCAGGATCCACCGGCTCGCCAGGGCCGCTGAACGGACGCGAGCGGACGTCACTTGCCGCCGCCGAGGGCCACGATGCGGAAGCCGTAGTTGGGCCACTTGGCGCTGTACACGTCGTACCGCGTCGTCGACTCCATGTAGCCGGCGTTGTCGTTGAGGAAGAACGAGCCGCCGCGCAGGCCGACCTGGTTGCCGTACCGCGACTCGACGTACTCCCAGACGTTTCCGCCCTGGTCATAGGTGCCGTAGGCACTGGCCGGGCCGGCCTTGCCACCCTCGGTCGGCGAGTGAGTGCTCAGGTTGGCCTGCGTGGCCTGGTCGCTGCGACCCGGATACCGCCAGTAGCCGGCCTTGCCCGGCTTCTTCGGATCGAAGTAGGCGGCCTTGTACCACTCGTCCTCGTTGGCGATGGCCCACGAGACCTTCTCGCCGGACGCCAGCTCGCTGTGGCGGGGAAGCTTCAGCCGGGCGATGCCGTCCTTGATGGCGTACACGCCGGTCTCGCTCTCGCCGCTGGTGAGCCAGTTGCAGAACCGGGCCGCGCTCTCCCAGGTCACGAAGTTGACGGGATGCTTGCCGCAGCCCGCGATCACCTTGTAGGCGTAGTTGCCCGGGGACCCCGTCTGCTCGATGCCGCCCCAGCTGTCGGAGTGCGGATTCCAGGTGCTCATCCGGTTGTCGTAGAGGCCGTGCGGATCGGACTTGGCGGCCGCGTTGAGGAATGCGCAGTACTCCTCGTTGGTCACCTCGAACTTGCCGATCTTGTAGGTGTAGGGGACGGCACCGTAGCCGGTCACGTCGGAGACGTTCTCGGCATCGGCCACGGTGACGAGCTCGGGCTGCTGTGCCGACGCAGCTGCGAAGAAGACGGGAAGGACGAGCAGCGGCAGTTGCCCTAGCCGGCGAGACGACATGCAAAATACTCCGGTAGTAAACTAATCGGGAGTCGGACCGCAGCGGCCCGTCACGGTGGCGCGACCGAACAGCGGACAACCTGCCCGTTGCCTGTGCGAGCATAGCATGCCGTCAGAGGGCGATGCAAACGACCACGGCGTCTGTGAACGACGGTCAAAAATGCGATACACAAAGGGGCAGTGTTGTCAGTCAGGACAATCGCGGCGGAGTCGGGATTTTCCCTTTTTCGAGAGCAAGGCACGAGGAGTCTATGCAGCGATGGAGGTGTGGACGGAGGTCCGCCGCCGGGTCCTGACCGGCGAGGTGTCGAAGCGAGCCGCCTGCCGGGAATACGGGCATTGACCTGTCCCCACTGATCGAACCAGTTTCTATCACCAGGGTAGCCCAGCCGAGGGATCGCCACTGTCCGCTTGCTGAGGCATGGCCGAACCGAGCGGACAGGGGCGGCGCGACTCCGGGGCCGTGGGCCGGTACCCCCCAGTGAGCTGTGCGGCCGCACGGTGTTGGAGGCCTTCCGCCTACGCTCGATCAGCACCTTGGCTTCCAGCAGGGTGTCGAACACCTCGCGGGCCAGGAGCTCGTCTCGTAGCTTCCCGTTGAAGCTCTCGACGTAGCCGTTCTCCCAGGGCGATCCCGGCTCAATGGAGAGCGTCTTCACCCCGATCCGCCCAAGCCACTCCCGCACCCGCTTGGCGGTGAACGCCGAGCCGTTGTCGCTGCGGATGTGGTCAGGCACGCCCTTGCGCACGAACAGGTTGGCCTGCCTTGGCCACTCCCAATCTCGCCGACACGCAGGGCCGGATCTATCACAGCGACTGGGAGGACCGTTTCGAGGGCGTCTGGGGAGACGCGAAGGCAGGGCAGGTGCTGGCCCTGGAATGCCTCTTCGAAGGCAGTGCCGGGAGACCCGGCGACAGCGGGGTGGCCGAACTCAAATCGGCTGCGGTCGTCCTCGAGGAGGAACAACTCCTGATGCTGACCGTCGATCCCGGCGGATTCTGGGGGGGGATATGACCCGGATCGACGCCTTCACGATCGTGCCGGCGCCCCGTTGAGGGGCGGCCGCTGGCCGGGTGTTGCCTTTCGGCGTCAAAGCGGTCATTCTCTGCGGGCCGGAGGAGGTCGTCGAGGCATCGGCCCGCGACTCCGCCGAGATCATTTCGTGGCCGAGGCGATGCAGTCATGAGCAGTCCTGTGTCGGGGGTCACGCCTCCTGGGGTCGCCGAAGCGACCATCATGACCGTCTGGCCGAGCGTGGCCTCGACGGGTGTCGGCAAGGCGCTCGGACGGCTGTATCGAATCCGCGCGGGGTTCGGGCCCATCTCCATCGGCCGGCTGGCGCTGCTGGCCACGATTCCCATCGGGCTGGCGCTCTACCTCTCCCTCCGGATGCCCTGGGCGATCAAGCGATACCGGCTCACGAATCGGCGGGTCAGGATTGAGCAGGGCATCAACCCGCAGGTGCTGCAGTACGTGACGCTCGACGCCTTCGATGCGATCGACCTGGTCGTCGGTCCCGGTCAGGAGTGGTACGCCGCCGGCGACCTGGTCTTTCG
>VGYP01000411.1 GCA_016872955.1 Planctomycetota bacterium | reverse complement strand
TGGCCCCGAGCCGCGCGTCAGCGTAGCGGCCGGCCTCGGCAAACCGGCTGGCTTCGAGGGCTTCGAGGCCTGCCGCGAACACCCGCTCCTCTTCAAAGCGAAACGTGTCCACCTCGCCCAGATCAGCCGCACCGATCGCCTCCTGCTCCTCGGGGAGAAGGGCCTCGGTGTCGTCGGCGGTGCGGCGGTAGAAGTCGGCGTGCCGGTGCCTAAGGTGGGCGGCGAGGGCGACACACGCCTCGACAACTTTGCCAGGTAGATCGCTCACACCTGCGAGCAGTGGGCTGGCGGCGGGCCGGGAGAGATCCTTCGCGTATTCCACGGCGACAGCCCAGCCGGCGGCGGCCGTCGCCATCGCATCAGCGCGGGCAAGGTCGCCGGCTGCCGCCTTCCAGGGCTCTGGGATCCCGAGCACGGTGGCGAGCCGGCTCCACACGGCCGCCGCTACGCCGGCCTGGTCGAATCGCCGGGCGAGCGGCCCGCTCGCGACGAGGTCGTCGAGGATGTCGGAGGCCGACCTGGCCCGCAGTTCCGCAGCCACGCCGCTACCTGAGCCGCTTTGGCACTCGGCGAGCCATTCGTCGGCCATGTCGAGCGTGAGGTCGGGCGTCGCGACAAACTCGGCGATCCGCTCCGGCCGCACCTGGCCCGAGGCGGCGTCGGTGACGAGCGTGTCGAGCCGCTTGCGGAAGCGGACACCGGCCGAATACAGCTCGTAGAGCGGCGTGGTGGCGACGGTCGTCTCGTTGAAGCCCGGCAGGTGCAGGAGCAAGGGCGTGCGGTCGGCCCCATCGGCGAGGCCGTCGAGGTCGAGCAGCATTTCGAGATGGCTGCCGTGAAACGCCCGCACCTCATACGGCAGGTCGCCCGCCGCGCGGGCGGCCTCGAGCCGGCCGACAAAGTTGCTGAAGTGGCTGGAGCCGTCGAGCCAGACCACCACGCCGTGTCGCCGCACCTGGCTGCGGACTTCGGCTTCGAGGGCGGCCGACACGGGGCCGCCGAGTGAGACGTCAGTTGTCACTGTCGTCCTCCTCGTCGGCGGGCAAGTCGTCGTCGGCATCGTCGAGTCCGGCTGCCTCGTCTTCTTCCTCGTCCTCCTCGGCGAACATTTCGGCCACGGGCCTGAGTTGGGCGAGGGCTGAGGCACGGGCCCGGGCGAGGTCGGGGTTTGCCTCGGCGTATGCTGCCCGTGCCTCGGGCTCGTCGGGTGAGAGAAGCCGAAACTCGGCGCCTTGCCGCTCGGAGAGCCGCATCTCCATCCGCCAAACCTCGGCGGGCATCGCCGCCCACAGCCCCGCCTCGAGGATTCCCATGTCGGAGACGGTCACGCGGCGGCGAGCACGGCCCTGGCGTCGCTCGGCCTCCTTCTCGATCGCCGCCAAGGCTTCCCCCATGTGGCCCTGGAGCCAGGCCTCGCGGTGCGGTGCGTCGCCTTCGTCGCCCACGTCGCGGCCACCGGGTGTATACGGCGCCTCGGTGATCCGGAAGTCGGGGCCGATCTCCTGTTGGAGCCGGAGTTCCCAGGCCCAGGCGCGGGCCGGGTGGTACCGCCAGAAGCAGCCGTGGGCGACGGTCAGCGACGGGTCTTCCTGGCACTTGGCGTCGACCCGTGTGGGCCAATACCGCATCGCGAGGTGCGACCAGTCGTAGTCCTTGCGATCTTGGGCCTTGGCGAGTTCCTTCCACCACTTCTTGGGATCGCGCCACTGCGGATCGAGCAGCGGCCAGAGGGCCGCGGAGTTGATCATCACGCCGTCGTCGAGGTCGGGGGCGTAGCGAGCGTCGTGCTCGCGGGCCGGGCAGGCGGCGTCGGTGGGTGGCGGGCCGCGATCGGCACAGGCCTCGACGGCCTTGATGAACGCAGCGAGCTCGTCGCGGGCCTTGATGAGTTTGTCGATCTGCCGTTCGGCGGCAGAAGCAGCGCGGCCGTCGGCCCCATCGCGGGCGGCCCGCAGGTCAGCAAGCGTGCCTTCGATCTGGGCGAGCCGGGGGACGAGGTGGTCGGCGAGGAGGAGCCGGAGCGTGCCGTCGGTGAAGCGGTGGATGTTCACCCAGGCGACGAACGTTTTTTCACTCGAGGAGAGCGGCCAGTGGATCGGCCGGTTCTCGTACACCCCCTTGTGGACGGTGCCGAAGAAGTCGAGGGCGAGCCAGTCGCGGAGGTTCCGGCGGCGGGTGTCGATCTGCGCGGCGTGGTCGGCCCATGCGTCATGCAGCGGCTGGCACGCCGACAGGAACAGGCTGTCGTGTTCCTTGTCGGTACCGACGCCGTCGAGCGTGCGGTCAAGAAACAGGATGCCGCCGGGGAGGGCGTGGGAGAGGTCGGCGTGGGCAGGGTCGAGAATGCCTTCGCCGTTGGGGCCGAACCGGCCGAGGGCGATGCCGAGGGCAAATGAAATATGGTCGGTGGCGGGCTCGGGATCGAGTTCCTCGACGTACTCCGGGAGCGGTTCGCCTTCGGGGCGGTCAACGGCGATTTGGGCCCACTCCTGCGCGTGCCGCCACGGGGACGGGCCGGGGTGGCGGAACTCGACGGAGGGCTCGCGAGATCCTTCGTTCACCGCGAAAGCCCTCAGAAGAACGTCGGGAACTTCTGAGTTTCCTGTAAGGGGAACGACCGGCAGTCGCTTGACATCCCCAACCTGAAAATTAACCGTGGGATTTAGCCCCGTCAGCACTTCGCCTGCAAAATGGGAGTTGAGCAGGCAGGTGATCACCCACTGGTTCGTGGA
>VGYP01000410.1 GCA_016872955.1 Planctomycetota bacterium | reverse complement strand
TGGCCGGACTCCTGCCGGCGACGACGGCCGCCGCCTCCCCCGGAGGCGCGGCATCATGAACGGCTTCGACGACATCGAACGGCAACTCCGCGACTGGATCGGCCTCGACGCTGCCACGGTGGGGATGGGTGCCATCGAGCGGGCCGTCCGCCGGCGGATGCAGGCCGCGGGGATCGACGATGCGGCCGCCTTCGCCCGTCTCCTGCGGGCCGACACCTCCGCCCGCGACCTCCTCGTGGAGGAAGTGATCGTCGCCGAGAGCTGGTTCTTTCGCGACCGCCAGGTGTTCGACTTCGTGGCCGACTTCGCGGTCACCCGGGCTGCCCTGCCAACGCGGTGTCCCGTGCGGATCCTCTGCGCGCCGGCGGCCGCGGGCGAGGAGCCCTTCTCCGTCGCGATGTCACTCCTGGACGCCGGCCTGACGACCGACCAGTTCGTGATCGATGCCATCGACGTCAGCCACCGTGGCCTCGAGAAGGCTGCGGCCGGCCGCTACTCTGCGAATGCCTTCCGTAACGCGGATCTCGGATTCCGTGACCGCTGGTTCACGATGGCCGGTGACCAGTCGGTGCTCTCGGAGCGGGTGCGGCGAACCGTCCGGTTCGAGTGGGCCAACCTACTCGACCCAGGTTTTGCCGCCGGCCGGATGGCTTACGACATCGTGTTTTGTCGCAACCTGCTGATCTACCTGACCGACGAGTCACGCCGGCGCGTCGAGTCGCAACTCGACCGGCTGCTCGCCGTCGACGGCCTGCTCGTGCTCGGGGCGGCCGAACCGCCGATCATGAAGGGCGATTGGATCCCGGCCGGCACCGCTGCCGTGTTCGCGCTGCGGCGCGGCGTCCACGCAGCTCCCGAGATGCCCAGGCTGCCGCGGCGGTCCTCCCCCGGCACCGTGCGCCAGGCGACGCCTGCGCCGGCCGCGGCCATGCCCGCCCCGCCGCATCCGGCCACCGCCTGCTCGCTCGAGGACGTGCTCGCCGAGGCGGACCGTCTGGCCAACGGCGGTCGCCTGGGGGAGGCGATCGAGTTCTGCGAGCGGCAACGCGGGGTGCTTCCTCCAGCGCCGGAACTCTTCTTCCTGATGGGCATGCTCCACCAGGCGAAGGGGGATTCCGATCGGGCCGAGGGCTGCTTCCACAAGACGCTATACCTCGACGCCGACCATCAGGAGGCACACCTCGCCCTGGCCCTGGCGGCCCGGCAGCGGGGTGACCTGGCCATGGCCGAGAAGTATCGCCAGTCGGCCGCCCGCGCGGCTGCCCGCCGGGAGGCGTCGGGATGATCGACAACGTCCGCGGTGAGACGATCAAGGCCCCGGTGGCCGAGTGTTGGCGGGTGATCGGCGTGTCCGGCGACCGCAGCTGCCGGGAGCTCGAGCGGTTCATCCATTGCCGCAACTGCCCGGTTCTGGCCGAGGCGGCCCGCGAGTTTTTCGACCGGCCGCCGCCGGCCGGCTACCTGGAGACCTGGCGGGAAATCCTGGAGCAGCCCGAGCAGGCCGTCGAGACCGACGCCACGAGCGTGCTCGTGTTTCGCGTCGATCACGAGTGGCTGGCCCTGCCGGCCCAGGTGCTCGTCGAGGTCACTCCGGTGAGGACGATCCACACCATCCCGCACCGGGGTGGCACGCCCCTCGCCGGCCTCGTCAACATTCGGGGAGAACTGCGGCTCTGCGTATCGTTGCACGCCGTGCTCGGGCTCGGGGGCGGGCTGCGATCCCCGGGCACGGTTCGGCCCGACACGGCCGCGGACGCCTCGGCGGTGCCGCGGCTGCTCGTGATCGAGCGGGCCGGGCCGCGGGCCACCGACCGCTGGGTGTTGGGCGTCGACGACGTGGCCGGCGTGCAGCGGGTGCCCAGGTCGGCCCTGCGGCCCGTGCCGGCGACCGTCAGCCAGGCAGCGGGGCGTTGTTCCACGGCCCTCTTCCGCTGGCAGGAAGGCGACGTGGCGATCCTCGACGAGGATCGCCTCTTCGAGGCCCTTCGCCAGGCGGTGGCCACATGAGGGGTGCCCGAGATGGTCGATGATCTGAGCGGATTCTCGATGCACGAACTCTTCCGCCTCGAGGCGGAAAGCCAGACCGGCGTGCTCTCGGCGGGTGTGCTGGCGATCGAGGAACTCGACCGATCGCCCACGACGATCGAGGGCATGATGCGGGCGGCCCATTCGCTCAAGGGGGCGGCCCGCATCGTCGGCCTGGAACCGGCGGTGGAGGTGGCCCACGCGCTCGAGGACGTGTTCGTGGCCGCCGGCCGCGGCGACCTGCGGGTCCGTCCGGAACACGCCGACGTGCTCCTGGCAGCGGTCGATTTCCTCGGCTCGATCGCGAATGCCGACGATGCGCTCACCGCCCAGACGGCCTGGTCCGACCGCGCCACGGCGATCGTGGCCCGGCTGGCCGCGCTCCCGGCCGGGGGCGGCCCGCTGCCTTCGCCCGCGACGGCGGCTTCACCGCCGCCGACCGCGGCCCAGGCTGCGGAGGCACCACGAGCGGTCGATACCTCCTCTCCGACCGCCGACTCGGACGAGCCGGCTCCCGGTCGCGTCGCGGAACCGGCCGATCGGGTCGTGCGGGTGTCGGCCGACAGCCTGACGCGGCTCGTCGGCCTGGCCGGCGAGGCCCTGGTCGAGACCCGGCAGATGCGTCCCTTCGTCGACGCCCTGATGCAGGTGCGGTCCGCCCAGGTCGAACTCTGCGACGCCCTCGCGGCGCTCGACGAACGGCTGGAG
>VGYP01000409.1 GCA_016872955.1 Planctomycetota bacterium | reverse complement strand
ACACAGCACAAACCCCTTTTGGCTCATGGGGTTCGGACGTTTCGTGCGGCGTCGTGCTTTTTCCTGCAGCGTCGTGCTGCGTTAAAATCTGCGCTGGTTGTGCGTCAAAAAATGCGCTAGTTTTTTCATCGTCGCGGACAGATCGGGATACGGCCATGGCCTGCGTCGCCGAGGCCGCTGCGAAGTGGGCATCGGTCACCTGATAGTAGTGCTTCTTCGCGATGTCCTCGCTGTTGCCGAGCCATGCGCAGACTACGTGCGACGGAAATATCTCCGCCAACTCCGTCTGCCGTGACGAACGCAGGTTATGGAATAGCCGGGGCCACTTCTTGAGCCCCGCATTCTTCACGATGCGCTCAAACTGCGTCCGCATGTTGCAGTTCTTCCAGCCGGACTTGCCCATGGCGCTTGTCCGGTACCGACTGTCGACCACGTAGACGGCCCCTGCGGGGGCGGCCTCGAAGGACTCCCTGAGCTGGCCGAGCATCTCAGGGAACATCGGAATCACCCGAGACTCCTTGCCGGGGTGATGCTCGGTCTTGGGCGACTGCACCGTCATGCGGCCGGCCTCCCAATTGATGTCGGCCCAGCGCAGGGACAACACCTCGCTCGGGCACCGCAGCCCCCCGTATCGGCACAGCACTACGATCATGCGCCAGTGGTGGTCGGGGCAGGCGGCGAGCAGGCGGGCTGTCATCTCTGCGGAAATGAAAAATCCCTTGTCAGGCTTCGTGGCCGCGTAGGTGACATCCTCGAACGGGTTCTCCGGGATGAGCTTCTTCCGTCGTGCCGCCCGAAAGATCATCTTGGCGAACCGTAGCCGCTTTTGGATCGTCATCGGTGCGAGCGGCTTCTTGATTCGGGAAGTGACGCCGCCGAGATGCTCCAGATACTCGTCGGCGTCCCCCGGGGTAACCGAATCGAGAGGGCAATCGGCGCCGAAAAACTCCAAGAGGCTGAGTTCCCCCTGACGCCAAATCTCCTTGGTGGCAGGCTTTGCCTTCGTGCGAAGCCTGACGAAGTTTGTCACGAACTCGCCGAGGGGGGTTGGTTCAGGCTTGTCTGGCGGATCGAGCAGCCCGAACTTCACGAGCTTGTCCCGAATCGAGTGGTGCAGAGTGTGAATCTTTGCGCACACCGCCTCGTCCGGCGTATGTCCGGTGCGACTCGCCTTGAGTAGGGCTTCGACGAGCACCCGCAACGTCTCGGCCTGTCGCATCGAAGCCTTGCCCACCCAAAGTGAGCGGCGTTTGCCATCGGGTCCACGGAACATGATCCTGCGGTCGTTCTGCGAATTGGTTGAAATGCTGGCCATAGTCGGCTCCTCCATGAATAGATTATGCGGAAGGTGCTAATGGGATGACGGAATCGGGGCAGATGCTCTGCTGACTGCTTTGTCCCTCGGGAAGGTCGTTGCGGCTACGCTCGCGCAGCCATGTCCGCAGTTCAGCCACGGGGTACGCAACGACCCGACCAACTTGGACGTAGGGTAGCCCGTGCTGATGGGCCCAATCCCAAAGGAGGCGCTCGGATATCCCGAGGGCCCGCGCGGCGTCGCCGGGGCGCAGTGCGAGCGGCTCGATGACCGGGGGCGGAGGCGCAAATAGTTCTTTTTTCATGTCATCACCTTCCTTCGACAGCTGTATGGTTTTTGCGGCGGGAAGCCGTATGCGGTCCTACCGTGGGTGTTGTGTCATCACCCGTCGTCGCTGCAGCCACTTCGGGTTGCTGCACGCTCTGCCCTCGCTTCCGGCCGCGTTTCACGGCGATGTGTCGCACACGCCCGGGCGGTTGGCCGCTTCCGGACAATCGAAACGTGCCTGCCTGATCATCGAGCCACTCCCCAAGCCCGCGCTGAACGAGCCACTGGCAGGCCCCGTAGATCTCGTCGCTAGTGGCGCCTGCGCAGAGGCCGCTGCTCTCGAAGGCCGCGAGCCTGATCGGCCCCTGTCCTTGGTGCCTGCCGTACCGGACAAGTTTCTCGATTAGCCGGATGGCGCTCTGGTCTCCGGCCGCGGCAGCCGCGAGTGCCTGCAGGGCGGGATCCGCGCCGGGCTCGCCCGCCAGCCCGACAGTCGTTCTGGCAGGAACGGAGTGCCCTCCCCGGAGTTCAGGACGCCAGATCAGCCACCGACCAAAAAAGAACAGCGTCGCCGCGGCCGCCGCTTGGGCGTCGTCGGCATCGATGTCGCCGAACGGGCCTTGCTCGCCGAACTCGCCTGCGGCCCACCGGAAGCACCGATGCAGCAGGGCGAGTTTTACGGCGTGCTGGACGAGTTTCTTCACGATGCCCCGTTGCGGCTCTGGAACACCGAGCAAGACGACGAGTTCGTTGAGACGACGCATCAGCTGCCGGCATACGTCGACGGCCGCCGACGTGAATCGAGCCTCCACTTGCCCGCCCATCGTGTCCGACGCCAGTTCCTCGATGTGCAATATGCGATCGATCGCGCCGGCCCACGCGGCATTTAAGGCGGGGTCATCGACGTCCCGCGGCCATTCAGCCTCCCTAACGTGCTGCTCGCCTACCAAGAGGAGCCTGTCGAGAAACCCGTCGTCACCGCGAGAACCGTACATGCACTTCAGGAGGTCGGGCTGAATGCCGCCCAGAATCGACACGAACGGCGCTTCGAGCGTTGCGGAAAGCCCGCTCGCCGATGCGCGCTGCTGCCGCCGACGCTGGCCGTCGTAGAGTTCGCACCACATCTGCCGGTCCGTGCCACCGGTGTTGCGGT
>VGYP01000408.1 GCA_016872955.1 Planctomycetota bacterium | reverse complement strand
CGTGGTGCCGCGGACCGACCGCACCGCCCAGACACTCGAGATTCTCGGCCGGCATCGTGGCGAGGCCTCGATCGTGTACTGCATCTCCAGGCGCGAGACAGAGCGACTCGCGGCCCGGCTGGCCGGCGAGGGGCTGTTGGCCCGCCCCTACCACGCGGGCCTCGATCCCCAGGAACGGCATCGCACACAGGACGCCTTCGCGGCCGAGACGATCGACGTCGTCGTGGCCACGGTCGCCTTCGGCATGGGGATCGACCGCTCCGACGTTCGGTTGGTGTTGCACACGGCCCTGCCCAAGAGCCTCGAGGCCTACCAGCAGGAGACGGGCCGGGCCGGCCGCGACGGCCTCGCCGCCGAGTGTGTGTTGCTCTACTCATCGGCCGACGTCTTCCAATGGGAATCGCTCGTGCGCAAGAGTGCCGCCGAGAGTGATCTCGACGAGGCTGGGCGGGAGTCGCTCGTGGAGTCGCAGGTCCACCACCTGCATGCCATGCGACGTTATGCCCAGGCTGCCCGCTGCCGGCACGCGGCGCTCTCGGAGCATTTCGGTCAGGCGTATCCCGCCCGCCCCTGCGAGGCCTGCGACGTCTGCCTCGGTGAAGCGGCGGGGCTGCCTGATTCGACGGTCACCGCTCAGAAGATCCTGTCTTGTGTGGCCCGGGTGGAGCAGCGGTTCGGCGTCCGGCATGTCTGCGAAGTGTTGCGGGGCGCCAAGACCGAGGCCGTGGTGCGCAATGGCCACGACCGGCTTTCCACCTATGGGCTGCTGGTCGGCCTCGATCAGCGGGCCGCTGAAAACCTCGTCCACCAACTGCTCGACCAGGAGTTGCTGGTCCGCACCCCGGGTGAGCGGCCGGTGATTCAACTCAACGAACGATCATGGGAGGTGCTCAAGGGGGCTCGTGACGTGGTGCTCCTGGAGCCACGAACGGGCCGGACGAAGGTGTCCAGGGCCGAGGCCGAAGACTGGCAGGATGTCGACCGTGAGCTCTTTGAACGGCTCCGCCGCTGGCGGCGAAGGATCGCCGAAGCCCGTGGCAAGCCAGCCTGGACGATTCTCGATGACAAGGCACTGCGGGCCATCGCCCGAGAGAGGCCCACCTCGCCCACCAGCCTGCTCCGCTGCAAGGGCATCGGCGAGAAGCGGCTGGCCGACTTTGGGGCGGCGATCCTCGAACTGGTCGCGGGCCGCGAGCCGGCCGACGACTAAGCCTGCCCACCCTACCTTTTCGACGGTGGGCGACGAGACTGCGAGTGTGACGATGCCCTCCGCACCGGCACCCGCTAGACGAATGGTGGATCTTTGTACACACCGAAAGCTTTGCCATGAGTTCGGCCCGCCATCCCGCCCCGCTCCCCGACCACTTCGGGAAAGGCTACCCGGGCGGCCCGAAACTTCTTGACCGGGTGCGCATGGCCGCCCGAGGCAACCATCTCGCTCGCAGCACGGAGCGCGTATGTGTCGTGGATTTGCCAATACATCCTGTTCCACCACAAGCGGCATCCCGCGTCGCTCCGCGAACCGGCGGTGAACGCGTTTCTGACGAGCATCGCCGTCGACCGGCACGTGGCCGCAGCGACGCAGAACCAAACGTTCGCGGCGATCCTTTTGCTCTACGACGCGGTACTTGCCGCCCCGCTCGACCGGATCGCCGGCGTGAACCGGGCCCGCAAGCCCCAGAGGCTGCCGACCGTTCTCACGCATGAAGAAGTCGCTGCACTCCTCACCGCGTTGGCCGGCGAGCCAGCGACGATCGCCACGCTACGTTACGGTGCCGGCATGCGGCTCACGGAAGTGATTCATCTCCGCGTCGAGGATCTCAAACTTGACCAACGCCGGATCGTCATCCGTCAAGCCAAGGGCAACAAGGACCGTGTGAGCGTGCTGCCGGAATGCCTCGTGCCGACGTGGTCCCACTCACTCATGCACTGGCGGGCTGAACATGCCCTGGCAGTCGCCCGTGGGGCCGGACGCGTGCGGGTTCCCACGGCACGAGGGCGAAAATATCCGACACTGGAGACCGATTGGACTGGGCAGTGGGTGTTTCCGGCCGGACGTGATTATTTCGACCACGAGGAGGGCCACTATTCTCGCCATCATGTTTACGAGGGCACTATCCAGCGATCCGTTCGCGATGCGATGAGGCGGGCCACGATTCCGAAGCCGGCGACTTGCCACACGCTGCAGCATTCCTTTGCCACTCATCCGCTGGAAGCTGGCCACGACATTCGTACCGTCCAGGACTTACCGTCCAGGAGTTGCGGGGCACAATGACCTTCGCACCACCATGATCTATGCCCCTGTGCTGAATCGACGTGGCCCGCTGATTCGCAGCCCGGCTGACCAACTCCGCAGCACGGGCTTATCACGACTGACCTGCCCCCCTTCAACGTCACCACGTTCAGAGCGCGAATCTGCGGGTGGTGCAACCCACGGGAGGGCAAGAGATGCCACGCGGAAAGAAGTTCACAGCGGAGCAGATCATCAGACGTAGTACCGCTGGCAGCGGGAATACGGCGGGCTGCGAACGGACCAGGCCAAGCGGCTGAAGGATTTCGAGAAGGAGAACACCCGGCTGGAGCGGGTCCTGGCGGCCGCTGAGATGGACAAGGCGATCCTGCGGGAGGCGGCCTCGGGAAACTTCCGAGCCTGGCGATGCGGCGCCAGACGATCGAGCATGTGCGTGACACGCTCGGCCGCGATCTGGTGACCGAACGTGGGGCATGCCGGGTGCTAGGGCAGGCCAGGAACACACAGCGTCGGAAGGCGTGCGT
>VGYP01000407.1 GCA_016872955.1 Planctomycetota bacterium | reverse complement strand
GAAAGGAGCCCCCGATGGTCCGTATCGCTGTGAAGAAGAAGCCGAAGGTATCGCCTTCGGAAGCCCTCGCCGACCTGAGCCTCGCCGATGATCCGCTGCTGAAAACAGCCGACGCGGCGGCGCTGCTGGGCCTGTCTCAAAAGACGCTGCGGCAACTCCGCTGCGATCGAGCCGGCCCGCGGTGTTTCAAGCTGGGCACGACCCAGCAAGCCCGCACGGTCTACCGCCGGTCCGACCTGGAGCGGTGGGTCCGTGAGCACGCTCACGTAGTCGGCGGGTCGTGACGGTCGGCACGACTGCCGGCCATGTGATCGACGTCATTCAACGAACGAAAGGGTATTGCGATGGGTGTAGATGTGGAGTGCGAGATGCTGGTCGGTGAACTACGCGACGATGCCGAGTTCATCGCGATGGCAAGCCGATTGCACGAGGCCGCCGGCGAGTTGCTCGCGGGCGAGCCGCAGTCGGTTGCCGAGTTCGCCGCGTCGCTCGTGGCGGTCTGGGACCGCCTGGAGCGGCAGCGGTAAACGAAAAAACCCGGCCGGGGTTCGTGGCCCCGACCGGGTTCGAGTTGAAGTGTCCCCATCGTGGCGTGGGGGGCACCGATGGTCAAGGTCGCCACATGGAGTTGAAGTCTCATGGATGAAACTGCCCTGTCCGTCGAGGTTGAGCACGATTTCCTGCCAGAGTGGAACCGTATGCTCCCACTTCCCAAGGGTGAAGACGATATCGTCACGGCGCTCTCTCGTAGAACCCGGTTGCGGCTCTGGCGCAAGCGGCCGGGGGAGGCCAATGAACTTCGGACTGCCGCCGAGGCCGAAGTGGCCGGAGCCGTCGAGGCGGGGCACGTCGCCTCCGACGATGCGGCAGGCCTGATCGACCGCGTGGAGCGGCTCCTCGCGAGTGATACTTTGATCGATGATCCGCCTAGACGCAGGACCGTTGAGCACGTGCTCGAAGACTCGCGGATGAAGTTGCGCAGGCTCCTGCGGCCCCGGTCGGCCTCGCAAGGCATGGAGTTCGAGCCTTGTCCGTTCGATGTCGATCGGTACGGCAACTTCCCTGGCGTGAACTGGCGCGAGGTTCTCGATTGGGGGTTAGAGCGCGTGTGTCGATGGCCTTACAAGGAACCTCCGAGTACGAGTTACAGGATCGCGTGGAGAATCCTCCGCGACGAACTAACTCGCGAGGCCGAGGCCGCCGCCGACCGTGAGGCAGTCGCGCGGCGCGAGAAGTCTGATCTTGCCGTCGCTTCCCTGCCCGTCGTCTTCGAGGGCGACCAGCAATGGCTACTGTCCTTCCTGCGGCGGCTCCATGCGGGCGGGGATTTTGTCGAGGTGCCCACGGATGGAAACCCGGTCGCCGAGGCCGAGTTGCTGCGGCAGGTGCGAGCCTTCGACACCTATGAGATGAACCCTGCCCAGCAAGCCGAGGTCGCGTCTGAGTTGATGCGAGTCGTCGCGAAGGCGGAGGCGGAGGCGGCGGCCGCGGTGCCGCTGATCGTCCCCGGCCTTGGGTACGAGATCAAGGTCGAGGCGAGGAAGATCGTCGATGTCTTCCCTGGAAACCTCACGCTCACCATCGAGGGCCGCGAGCACGTGCTCAACTCGCCGGAGTTGTCGAGGCCGGTCCGCCTCTCGGCGAAGGAGTTCCGTGATCCGCGGCTCTGTGCCCTCGCCATCTACGAGCAGGTGCTCGTGGAGGTGGACATCCCTCGCGGGCACTGGCGGCGATGGTGGCCTGTCCTCGCGGAGCGGCTCCGCAAGACGGCGACGATCGTCGAGGATGGGGATCGCATCAAGGGTTGGGGGAGGTTCGTGGCTGGAGCGATTGCTGCCGCGCCGCGGTCGTCACACTGGCTGCCCGATGGCGCTCCTTACTGGGATGACGACGGCAAGCCTTACGTGGGCAAGGCATGGCTGATCGAGCGGGCTCTCGCCAGCGGCGTGATCGGGCCCGCCGACCGGAAGGCGTTCTCCGATTGGCTCGGCACCGCCGATCGGAACCGCCGCGACGCGGCAGGCGGGCAGCACAAGATGCTCGCGATCGGGGAAAACGGCCCCCTATGTATTGAGGGAACCTTCGAGCCAGTTGAGAAATCGGAGGTAGCCGGTAGCAGCGGCACGAATATGCCGTAAATCGTAGGGCGAAACCGTGCTACCCCGGTGGCGGTTTTCCGGGGTAGCACGAGTAGCCGCTACCCCTGCTACCCCGAAAAAGTGACTTTGGGGTAGCACGGTTTGAGCCTTGAAAAATAGGGGTTTTCGCTCCGTTGCTACCTGCTACCCCGAAATACGGATGAACGTGCGATTTTTCAGTAGGTGCTTTTGATGTTTGAGAAGTCTTCTCGTGGAAGGATGGAGAAAATGGCCCATATATATAAAGGGGATTTCGCCGACGACCGCTGGTACGCGGACGACCGACGGCCCGGCTGTGAGCCTCGCGACGCGCTGGAGTCGCTGGCGTTCTTCTGGGAGGCCCTCCCCGCCACGCTGGCCGAGATCGAGGCCGGAGCCCGCGAGGTGCTCGCCATCGCCGAGCGGCTCGATGCGGCGGCCGTGCAGGGCGGCGACGCCGTGCTCCTCCGCCTCGCCCTGTCTCGGCTGGAGCGGCTTGCCTGGAGGGCGGAGGACGACGTTCAAGCGTTCTACGGCGACAAGCCTGCACCCCGTAGGGGGTCGGCTCCGTGACCTGCCAACCAGCAAAACCAACCTGTTTCCCTGCACGCGAGAAACCGCCGGTTTCGCCGACCCCCTTTCCAGGAGACTGACCGATGGG
>VGYP01000406.1 GCA_016872955.1 Planctomycetota bacterium | reverse complement strand
CTGCGTGCCCGCCTGGAAGATGCGGCCGGTCGTGGCGAACGTCTCGGCGAGCCGCTGGCAGATGGCCACCGTCAGTCCGCAGGGCTTCTCGCTGTAGACGTCCTTGCCAGCCTTGGCCGCCATCATCGAGGCCGGGCCGTGCCAGCGGTCGCCCGTCGCGATCAGCACGGCATCGATGTCGCCCCGGGCCAGCAGTTCGCGGAAGTCGCCGTACAGTTTGCAGTCACCGTTCTTCTGCAGCGTGTCGACCAGTTGTTTGCCGGCAGCGCGGCGGGAGGCCTGCACGTCGGCGATCGCCACGCACTGCACGTCGGGAAACGTGAGCATTGATTCGAGCACGTACTTGCAGCGGTTGCCGATGCCGATCACCCCCAGGGTGTCCCGGTCGCTGGCGGCGGCCTTGCCGGGCTCGAGGCCCAGCGCCCGGGCCGAGACGATCGTAGGCAGGGCGGTGGCCACGCCACCGGTGAGCGAGCGTGCGAGAAAACGACGACGGGACGCGGCACGGG
Source organism: Planctomycetota bacterium (assembly GCA_016872955.1). GTDB lineage: Bacteria > Planctomycetota > Planctomycetia > Pirellulales > UBA1268 > QWPN01. The sequence goes on along the minus strand of VGYP01000406.1, from coordinate 2,270 downwards.
CCGGCGGCGAGGGCTGCGAGTCGCTGGACATCGGTTCGATCTCCCCGGAAAAGGCGGCGATCGTAGCCGCTTGGCAACAGTGTTCGCAACTTTCGTGGCCGGGGCCATCCTGTCGCCACGGCCGTCGTCGCGCAGCGTATCCTGACGGCACGGGCCACCGACCGCCGATGGAATCACCACCCCTGCCCATCGACCGCTCCGTGCCCGGACGTTCCTCCGCGGCCTCGTCCTTCGCTGCCCGACCTGCGGCGGCGGACCGCTGTTTGGCACCTGGTTCCGGATGCACGACGGCTGCCAGGCCTGCGGTGCTTTGTTCCGCCGCGAACAGGGCTTCTACCTCGGCTCGATCTGCATCAACTACGCGGTCACAGTGCTCGTGACCGGGGCGGTCTACGCCCTCCTCGCGCTGGGTTTGGCCGTCCCCCAGGAGACCGCGCGCCGCCTGCCTGACCGTGGCCTGGCGGGTCGCTTCTTCCGCCACGCCCGCAGCTTCCTGCTGGCCCTCGACGGCTCGGTGAATCGCCACCAGCGGCCGCCCGGCGGTCCGGCGGACGACGACCGCGACAGGCCCAACACGGCCGCACCCGCTTCCGACGACGGCCACGCCGGCTGCGCGCTGGGCGTCGGGCTACCGCTAATCCTGCTCTTCGGGCTGACGACGGCCGTGGTCACGATCTGGTTCGCCGGCGGCTCCCCCGCGAAGCATGCCGACGAGGTCGACCTGCGGCGAGGCGCGACCGGCTGCTCACCGCGGGGCGGCCAGCAGATCGATCGGGCGGCCTCGCAGCGCGGCGGACGCGGCCTCGGTCGGGGCCCAGGCGGCCGCCGCGGCGGCCGGATCGACGTAGATCCTCCGTCGCAGCTCGTCCCAGCGGACGTGCTCGTCGCCGAAGCGGGCCATCCAGCGGAGCGTCAGCGTGTGGAGTTGGTCCCGCAGCCCGCGGTGCGCCGGCCGGGCGAACAGATTCTCGAGTTCATCGGGATCGTCCCGACGGTCGTAGAGCACGTTGATGCCGCGCGTGCCGCCGGGCGGCTCGAAGGCGTAGGTGTGGCGGCGGGTGTAGACGCCACGCCAGTCGCTGCCCTCGCCCCAGAAGAAGAGCGGCACGCCCTCCTCGCGCGGCTCGTCGCGACCCGCGAGCACGCCGGCTGAGAGATCGTCGCCCTGGCAGGTGGCCGGGGCCGAGATGCCGAGCAGGCCAAGCAGCGTCGGCATCAGGTCGAGCGTGCCGACGAGCGTCTCGCTGGCCCGCGACGGCAAGCGGCCGGGCCAGCGCAGGATCAGCGGCACCCGCGCCGAGACATGCTCGGGGCGCGACTTGTGCCAATCCTGGATGCCGTGCGATCGAAGGATGTCGCCGTGGTCGGAGGTGTAGACGACCAGCGTGTCGGCGGCCAGGTCCAGCTCGTCGAGCTTGTCGAGCAGGCGACCGAAGTTGCCGTCGAGGTTCGTGCACAGCGCCATGTAACCGCGGTACTCGCGACGGCTCCGCGGCGTGTCGGCGCAGCCGGGCCGGAGCCGGATCCGGACCTCGTCGTAGCGTCGTGCGCAGTTGGCGGGGGCTTCGTAGCCGCCGGCCCAGTCGTGCGGCGGGTGCCACGACACGAACAGCGCGAAGGGGCGGCCGGCGTGGCGGTCGATGAACGCCAGCGCCTGGTCCGTCTGCCCGTCGGGCTCCCAGCGGCCCAGCGGCACCCGCCGGCCATCGTCGTTCCAGAAGAAGGCGTCGCGGGCACTGAAGGCGAGGCTGCAGTTGTTCGTGAAAAACTCGGTATCGAAGCCGTACCGCAGCGGGCCGGCCGGCACCGGACGGTCGCGCCGACCGCCGTGCAGATGCCACTTGCCGACATAGCCGACTTGGTAGCCCGCATCGCGGAGCACCTCGGCGAAGTGGGTGCGGCCCGCCGGCAGCATCTGCACGTCGTTGACCAGGCAGCCGTTGCCCAGCGGATGCTGGCCGCTGAGCAGCATGCCGCGGTAGGGCGTGCAGACCGGACAGGAGGAGACGCAGTGCCGGAACAGCACGCCCGCCGCCGCGCAGGCGTCGATCCGGGGGGTGATGATCTGGTCGTTACCGTAGCAGCCGAGCATGTCGGACGACTGCTGGTCACTGAACACGAACAACAGGTTCGGCCGCCAGCCCCCGTCGGCCACGGCCGCACCGCCGAAGCCCCACCAGAGAACGAGAACCAACGGCATGCATCTCACGGGCAGACCCCGTCACAGGAAGCAGTCGGCGCTGCCGCGGCGGCGCCCCGTGTATTCTACC
>VGYP01000405.1 GCA_016872955.1 Planctomycetota bacterium | reverse complement strand
GATCAAGCGATACCGGCTCACGAATCGGCGGGTCAGGATTGAGCAGGGCATCAACCCGCAGGTGCTGCAGTACGTGACGCTCGACGCCTTCGATGCGATCGACCTGGTCGTCGGTCCCGGTCAGGATTGGTACGCCGCCGGCGACCTGGTCTTTCGCCGGGGCCAGATCGAGACGCTCAGGCTGCCCGGTGTGAGCCGCCCCGAGGCCTTTCGCCGCGTCTGCCTTGAAGCCCGGCAGGCCTATGTCGGCGTCGCCAAACTGCAGCCGGAGCCCGCCGGAGCAGCGTAGGCTGCGCACGGACCCCCGCACGGGTCTTGAGGGATGGCGGGGAGAGAAGGACTGGCAGAAGGCACGGTGCCACTCTCCGGTCCTCGAGGGGACGAGCGGGCCGAATCACACGGCACGGCGGCTTGCGACCTGGCCGCGGGCCGTGATGGCGGCGACGATCGCCGCGCGGGCTTCGTCGTCGAGTTCGCAGGCCAGGGCCCGAGCATTCTCCGCCATCTGGGCCGGGCTCGTTGCGCCGAACAGCACGCTCGTGATTCCCGGCTGTTCCGCGGTCCAGGCCAGCACCAGATCGGTCAGGGCGACGCCGAGCCGCGCGGCGATCGGCCTGAGCGCGTCGACGAAGTCGAGATTGCGTGCGAACTCCTCCCCTTGGAACATCGGATACTTGTGGCGGCTGTCGCTGGTCGGAAACACGAGGTCTCGCGTCATCCCGCCGGCGAGCAGCCCCTTCATCAGTGGCCAATAGACCAGCATCGCCACGGCGTGGTCGCGGCACCACGGCAGCACCTCACGCTCGATCTCCCGCTGCAGCATGTTGAAATGCATCTGGCAGGCCGCCAGCGGGCAGACGGCGGCGAACCGGGCGAGCTGCTCACAGGACGCGTTGGAGAGGCCGATGGCGCGGGCCTTGCCCGCCTCGAGGAGCCGATGCAGTGCGCCGGCCGACTCCTCGATCGGCAGCACGGGGTCGGGCGCATGGAGATAAAGCAGGTCGAGCCGGTCCGTGCCCAGTCTCGCGAGACTCTCCTCCACCTCGGCTCGGATCCGTTCGGGCCGGCCATCGACCACCTGCCGCCGAGGTGGATCGCGGGTCGCGTCGGGCTGCCAGTGGATGCCGCACTTGCCGGCGATCACCACCCCGTCTCGGGCGGACGGCCCGACGGCCGCCAGCGCCGCGCGGATTGCCCGCTCGCTTTCGCCGCGCTCGCCGTAACAGTAGGCCGTGTCGAGATGCGTGATGCCGGCCTCCACCGCCGCCCGGACCGTCGCCTCGGCCGCCTCGCGGCTGACGCCCACGCGGGTCATGCCCGCCAGCGGCCAGCAGCCGAGTCCGAGCGGGCCAACGGCGACCGGTGAGGTGCCGAGCGGGCGGGGCGTCGGGTTCATCGCCGCCCCCCCGCGGTCTGGCCCGCCGCCTCGGCCGGGAATGAACCACGGTCCAGGAAACCGGCCACCAGATCGGCGGTCTCGGAGAGAAACAGCAGCCCCGTGTGCCAGGTGGGGAGCGTGACGTGCGCGTGCGGCGCATCGGGGCGGGTGCTTTCCTCCGAGACGAGGGCGTCGTGGGCCGCCGCGATCACGCCGACGTCGATGCCCGTCGGCATGGGCAGCCGGTTGACCAGGCTGTCTGGCGCGGTCGACAGCTCCGCCACCGGCTTGAGCAGCCGCCCGACGGTGCCGGCGGTGGCGGTCGCGACGAACGACCCGCGATTGGGCGGGGCGAGCATCACCAGGCGGCCGAACTTCGCCGGTCGGGCACGGTCGAGGGCGGCCCGGGCGATGATGCCCCCCATGCTGTGCCCCACGGCGTGAACGCGGTCGATCCGCGGGTCGGCGTCGAGGTCGGCCAGTTCGCGGGCGAAACGCTCGGCGTGCACGAGCAGTGAGCACTGCATGTTCCAGTAGCCCCAGGTGTCGGTCAGGTAGCCCAGCCGACGCAGCCGCCGGGCGAGCGGCGACAGCATGAAGCGGTTGGCGAGGAATCCGTGCACCAGTGCGACGCATTCCCGGGAATGGGCCGGGCTCGAGGTGGCGTCGAAACGCACGGCGGGCATCGGACGGGTCCCGGGATCAAGATGGCCGGCCGGCCGGGTCGGGCGGGCCTGCCGGCCGACCGACCGCGGGCCGCTGGGGCGCCGGACAGCAGTCGATCGGACAGACGTCATGGCTGGCCGGGAGCCGCCCGATCGCGGTCCGCTCGGGAAGCTCCCAGACCCGCTCGGCCACGAGATCGCGGATCATCGCGACGAAGTCGGGGGCCGTGCCGACGGTGGCGGCCCGTACCATCTCGACACCGAGTTCCCGGCACAGGGCCGCGGCCTCGGTATCGAGGTCGTAGAGCACTTCCATGTGATCCGAGATGAAGCCGATCGGCGCGATGACCAGGCGGCGGCCGCCGGCGGCGTGCCGCGCTCGGATCTCGTCGCAGATGTCGGGTTCGAGCCAGGGCTGGCTGGGCGGTCCGCTGCGGCTCTGGAAGACGAGCTTCCAATCGGCCGCACCGGCCGCCTCCGCCACCAGCCGGCAAGACTCCTCGAGCTGCGGCACGTATCGCGACGTGTCGGCCATCGCGGTCGGAATGCTGTGGGCCGTGAACAGCACCGGCGGCGTGTTCCCCGGGAGGCGGTCGCACGCCGCCCGCACGTTGGCGGCCATCGGCCCGACGAACCCGGGGTGATTGAAGAACACGCGGATCTTGTCGACCGCCGCCGCGCGATCGCCGATCGGCTCGCGGGCCGCGGCGATGTTTTCCCGGTATTGGCGGCAGCCCGAGTAG
>VGYP01000404.1 GCA_016872955.1 Planctomycetota bacterium | reverse complement strand
GTTCGTGGAGTTCACCTGGCTCGTGCCGTCGAGCGAGAACGTGGCCGTGCCGGTGTTGCCGCTGTCGCGGCCGACGACGATGTAGTCACGCGTGGAGATCCGCGAGTTGACGAGCGTGAGGGCGGCGTTCGTGGTCGCCGCGCCGCGGCCGAGCCACATGCCGCCGCGGGTGTTGGCGATCGACGAATCCGTGAGCGAGAGGGAGCCGGTCGAGGTCCAGGTGGAACCGTGGCCGGCGACCCGCATGTCGCCGCCGTAGAAGGAGGCGTTCACGGCGTTCATCACCAGCGCCCCGTTGGTCGTGCTCGTGCTGGTGTCGGCCTCGCTGGCACCGACGAACAGCGTGCCGAACTGGTGGAGCGTGGTCGCCGCCCGTTGGCCGGCCGCGAGCGTCGAGTCGAGCGTGAGCTGCACCTTGTTGTTGGTCCAGTTGGCCACGTGCAGGCTGCCGGAGGACCGCCAAGAGCCGTTGGCCGAGGTGTTGGAGAGGGGGAGCGTGTAGCGGGCGAAGCCGGTCGTGCCGTTGATCGTGGTGGAGTCGGCCGGATTGCCGCCACGCAGAAAGAGCCGGCCGCCGAATCCCTGGTTGATCCGCGACGTGGCGTCGAGGCTGATCGTGGCGTAGGAGTTGTTGTTGTCGCCGCCGATGTAGACGCCCTGGCCGGAAGTGTTGCCGCCGGTGGCGTTGCCGCCGGTGGCCCCGAGGTTGACGACCGAGCCGTTGGCGAGCGAAAGCGTGACCCGCTGGCCCGAGATGGACCCGTCGTAGGCGAGGGTCGTGAAGTCGCCGGACCCCTGGACGCTGAGCGTGGAGGCGGCGAGGGAGATCGTGGCCACGCCGTTGGTCGAGCTCCGGGCGGCGTAGAGCCGGTCGAGCACCAGCGCCCGCGAGCCGGTCGTCAGGTTGAGCGTGCCGTTGTTCGTGCCGCCGGCGCCCGAGCCGCCGAGCTGCAGCCGGCCGTTGACGTAGAGACTGGCGGCGGTGGTCAGGTTCAACGTGCCGGTGCCGAGCGTGTTGCCGGAGCCCACGTCGCCGCCACCGATGTAGAGATTGTTGACGTTGCCGACCGCGCCGGTGAGCGCCATCAAGGACGGGTTCGCCGCGCCCGAGCCGGTCGAGCCGATGGCGAGGTTGTCGGCGGTGGTGGGAACGGCGTTGATCGTCCAGTCGGTGGTGGTCGTCCACGAGCCGGTCGCGACGGACGAATAGCCATTGGCGGCCTCGGCCGCGGCCGGCGCGAAGAAGATCGCTGCCGCCGCGAGCAGGGCCACCAGGGCGGCGAACGCGAGCGATGACCGCCCGGCCAGCTGATCCGTTCGCGGTAACCGGATTCCTGCCGCCGAAAAAATACGTGCCGCCGCCCCGAGCCGGCGGCCAACTGCGGGCTGATGTCCGCAAACGAACGGAATCCTTTTATCGGTAGTGTGCCAAGCCATGACGCACTCCGCCCTCGAGATTTTGGTCAAGCCCCGGAATCGACAAGAATCTTTGGACGATATGGTTGAGAATCGTCAAACGTTGGGGCCACAACTCTGACAACTCAGGCTCCCATCCCTTTCTCTCCCCATCACAATGATTGGTGATCGCTGGGGAAATGTCAAGCGGCCGGTCAGCCGGCCACCTGGGGCCTGATTTTTCCGGCACAGCGTGCCCGTGGCCCCGCCCTGTGCTGGTCCCGTTCACGGGGCCTCGGCCGCCGGGCGGCCGCCGTCGGCGGGCAGCTCAAACAGCGGCTCCACGCCGAGCCCGTCCGGGCACTCTCCCTCCTCGCAGTCCTGCCCCACGATCAGCCGCACGAGCGGGTCGGCCAGAAAGTGCTTCTCCAGCCGGAGGCCATATTCCTGCTGCAGAATCTCTTCGTCGGCCCGCATGAACAGGCAGACGAGCACCCGCTTGCCCGCCTCGTTCTCCGGGTTCGCCTCGAGGACCTTCTGCAGCTTCGGCAGGGCGGCCTTCCAGGCCTTCACCGCCGCCGCCTCGTCCGCGACCTCGGCCGTCGTGACCAGGATCGCCATCACCTCGTCCACCGCCCGCAGTTCGGCCACCGCGGGATGGTCCGGAAACGCCTTCGCGAGCGCCGCCGTCGCCTCGGCCCGCTCGTCGTCTCCGGCGGCGTAGATCGCCAGCGCCCGCAGGGCCAGCGCCGTCGGCTCGCGGCCCGGGTGGTCGGCCACGATCCGCCGCAGGTCGGCCCGGGCCTGCTCCAAGGCCGCCTCCGCCCGCTCGGGATCCTGGAGCATGAACGAGCGGCAGAGCGGCTCGAGCGCCGTCTCGACGGCCACGAGCCCGGGGTCGGCGGGTGGCGCCGCCGCGGCCCCGGCCGACCGGCAGAGGGCCTCGGCGGGGATCTCCCGCTTCCCGAAGCCGGGCCCCGCGAAGGACACCTGCAGCACCTCCTGGCAGGCCGCGTCGAAGAACCGCAGCTCCAGCGGGTGCAGCCCCGCCGCCAGGGCCATGGTGCCCGTCGCCTCGCCGCGGGCGTCGTGCACGCCGTCGTTGGCCACGACAATCTCGCCCGCCACGGCCAGGTCGCTGCCGTCGTCGCTGCGCAGGAAGAACCGGTAGATGCCATCCTCGGGCACGCGGATGAAGCCGCGGTAGCGGACGGTGAAACCGTCGCCGCGGTGCGGCGGCACCACGAACCGCGGCACCGTGCCGGACCGCAGCGGCGGAAGCTGGTCGCAGTCGGGCAACCGGGTCCAGTTCTCCCCCTCGAAGTAGTCGTAGGCCAGCCCCGCCTCGACGGGGCCGGGATCGACCGCCGCCCGACCCTCGACCTTGCGGAAG
>VGYP01000403.1 GCA_016872955.1 Planctomycetota bacterium | reverse complement strand
ACGGTCGGGCCGCATACGGCCCAGCCAGCTCCGGCGGTTGCTCCTCATGATCCGCCCCGCCAGGCCGACGCTTGCCGAAGTGCCATTGGCCGACCTATCCTTCCGGTGTATCTGAACTCCTACACCCGCTGGAAGTTCAACTACGTCCGGGCGTTCCTCGAGGACAAACGCGCGGGCAACAGCCTTACCGATGCCTACGGCATGCGATTCGACTACGACTTTTGACCCATCGCCCGGGTGCCCTGCCTGGACGAAGCAGAGCGCTCCGTGGCGCCACCATGCTGTAGGATGATGGGCTCCGTGCGTCGCGCACCATTCGTCCCGCTCCATCAGGTTCACGAGATCTCCATGCGTCGTCACCCGCGTCGATCGCGACGGGCGGGCCGCTCCACGGTCATGCACGCCGAGCGACTGGAGGCACGGTACCTGCTCGCCGCGTTCGTGCCGGACGACCCGTTCTTCTTTCCGGGCGTCGCGGCCGGTGCGGCGGAGGGCTACTACGGCCAATGGCACCTCGACAATCGCCTGCCGATTGCGCCCGGGCTCAATGCGGGGCTCGACGCCGGGCTCCCGGGTGCCTGGGCACGCGGACTGACGGGCACGAACGTGACCATTGGCATCCTCGACTATGGCACGCAGGGCGATCACCCCGACCTGCGTGACGCCTTCCGCAATGACGTCAGCTGGGATTTCGGGGCTTCGGCCGCCCGCAACCGCGCGAGCGATACTCGGGGTGCGCCGGTCATCGACACCGTGGGATACGACGGCGACAACCATGGCACGGCCGTGGCCGGCGTGGCCGCGGCACGCGGTGGCAACGGCATCGGGACGACGGGCGCCGCGCCGCAGGCCGGCATCGCCGCCCTGCGGGTGCTCGGGCGCATCGCGGCTGGACGCTCATCGGATGAGGCGGAGGCCGCGGCGATCCGCTACCAGGGCCAGATGAACGCCGCGGGCCAGCCCGATCCGTTCGCGCCGGTGAACTGGGCCGCCGGCGTGCCGGTGCGGGTGAAGAACCACAGTTACGGTCCGGAACAACCCTTCATCCCTTCGGCCCGCGGCACGATCCTGCCGGCGCTCGCTGAGTCGGCCGGGCACGGCGTGATTCACGTCGTCTCGGCCGGCAACGAGCGCGGCACCTATCCCACGGCCGACGCCAACAAGAGCGAACTCAACGCCGATCCGAACGTGATCACCGTCGCGGCGCTCGGCAGCGACGGCCGCTTCGCGGACTACTCGAGCTACGGCGCCAACGTCTTCGTCACCGCCCCGTCAAGCAGCACCGGCATGTTCGCCATCGCCACGACCGACCGCACGACGTTTGACCGTGGCTACAACCTCGATCCCGAGGACGCCGATCCATTTCTCGCCGACGTGGCCGATGGCGACGTGACGAGCACGTTCGGCGGCACCTCGTCGGCCGCACCGCTCGTCTCCGGCATCATGGCCCTCGGCGTGGAGGCCAATCCGTCGCTCAATGGGCGCATGGCGAAGCATCTCCTGGTACGCACCAGCCGCATCGTCGACGCCGGTAACCCGTCCTGGACTACGAATAGCGCCGGCCGTTCCTTCAGTAACGACTACGGTTTCGGCCTCGTCGATGCCGCGGCATTCACCCAGGCCGCGACGGCGGTCGTGTCGCTCTCGCCCCTCGCGACGGTCGCGTCGCCGGTCATCCAGGTCGGCTCGCGATTCACCCGGTCCCAGCCGACCCTCACGGCGACCTACACCGTGCCCGACACCGCCGCGTCGGCGCCGCTCGAGAGCGTGCGCGTCAGGCTCAACGTCGGCAATCTCCAGACGAACCTCCGCGTCTACCGCAACGGCAGCGGGAGCGGGCGGGGCGCGATCAGCGGCGATCTCGAGGCCTTCGTCACCTCGCCCTCCGGCACCCGGCACCGGCTCTTCTCCGACGACCGGTTCCTCGTCGGCACCGACTCGCAGCGTGATCGCTACGGCGCGCCTGGCGCACGCCCCCGCGCGACGCTCGCCTGGACGTTCACGAGCAACGCCTATTGGGGCGAATCGGCCGCGGGCACATGGACCATCGAGGTCATGAATAAGGTCGCACCGTCCCAGCTCGTCGGCCGGACCGGCACCTGGCGGAACGTCTCGTTCGAGTTCGACACCGGCTCGATCGAGTTCGGCACGTCACGTGCGGCCGCGTCGATCGAGCGGAGCCGCGAGGGACGTGCGCAGGAACCCGCCTCCACGGCCCCCGTCGGCGTGTCGTCATGGCTCGCCGCCTACGGCCTGGCGGCGGACAGCCAGACGACCAAAGCCAGCGCCCCGCGCGCACGTCGCGGCCGCGGCTGACCACCCCACCCCCGGGCATTCCGTTCCCATGCGCCACGATCCGCTCGACCCAGCCGTCTTCGCCGCCCACCGCCGGCGCCTGGTCGAGGTCCTCCCGCCTCGCAGCGTCGCGATCGTGCACGCGGCCGACATCCTGCCGACCAACGGTGACGGCACGCTGCGGCTGCATCCGGCGGGTGACCTCTTCTGGCTCACGGGCATCGAGCAGGAGGAGAGCGTCCTCGTGCTCGCGCCCCATGCGATCGACCCGGCGCAGCGCGAGACGCTCTACCTGCGGCAGCCGACCGAGCAGACGGCCCAGTGGGAGGGCGCGAAGCTCGATCAGGAGCGGGCGACCGCCGTGTCGGGAGTCGCCCGCGTCCGTTGTGGGTCGGCCCGGGACGCGGGCGGAAGTCCACACGGCCGGGCGCCAGCGGCGTCGTCGAGCTTTCCCCATTTGAGTTCCTCGACCGTCTCGCTGACCTTGTGCCGCCGCCGCGGAA
>VGYP01000402.1 GCA_016872955.1 Planctomycetota bacterium | reverse complement strand
GGACTTCCCTAACTGCTCCGCCACCGCCCGAGTCGTGCGGCCCGGCGAGTAGACCTGTAACAACAATTTGCGCCGAGCTTCCGGCAGCTTCTCCAAGCAACGTTCCAGGAGCGACAGCCGCTCGCGTCGAGCATCACCGTCGGACGCGGCCTCTTCCAGAATCTGCTCGACCAATGCCTCGTCGAGCACGAATCGGTCGCGTGCTCGCCCCCGCTGAAACTTTAACACTTCATAGCGAGCGATCACACACGCCCAACTTCCGAAGCCATCGTGATCCGTGAGCGAATCAAACTTTCGCCATGCGACCAGACTGACGGCCTGCATGATCTCATCGACATCCTCCGCCCGCCGCACCACTGCCCGAATTGCCGCGCGCACCATCGGCTCATGCCGCAACAACAGCTTGAGGAAGGCTTCATGAGTTTCTGTCGCGTCTTCCATACCTTCTAGACTCCCGCTCAATCGGAAGTCTGACATGCCGTTCTTCAAAAATCGTTCCCGGCAGGGGGTTTACTGCGGAAGACGAGGTTCGGCGACGCGCCCACGTCCCTTTAATCGGTGATCGACGAATTGGTGACGTTCCTGGTCCCAGTCGCCAGGGCGGCCGAAACCAGATCCACGTTCGATCGGTTCTGGTTAGCCCCCGGTCCCTCGGGGCCCTACAATCAGCAGAATCGAAAGTCTAACCCCCTCTCCAGTGCCGCAACGACCTGGTCCACGATCCGTTCCGTGGCGAACGCTTCTGCAACAGAAGCCCGTACGACGTCTTGCCTCATCTCCAGCCCGCGTTGAATCCCTTTGACGAACACACCGAGAGCCATCTCGTCCGCGTCGTTCTTGACGCACTTCGCGCCCGGAGACAGGCGGTCGACGAAGACGCCGGTGACACCGTCATTCACGAACGGTGCCCCGGTGCGGACGCCGACCACCGGGCAGCCGGCGAGGAGGATCTCCTGGAGGGCGAGCGGGCCGTGGTCGCCGCCGATGTCCGGATGCGAGATGCCCGAGAAGACCGTGAACTTGTCGCGCAAATCCTCCATCACTCGCAGATATTCACTGGCTTCGTAATCGCGACCAGCCTTCGCCGGGAAGAACGAAGGGCCGTACAGCCCGAAGCTGGTGCAGACGCAGATGATCCGCTTCGGCGGAGTCTGCTCATCGGCCCGGGCGAATGTTTCCAGCCACGGCAAGGCCAGCACAGCCGAACCAGCCTTCAGGATCTGTCTGCGGGTGAGTTGTGCGTTGTTCATGTTCATAATCGATCCTCATTAATTACGGAGAACAAGGTTGTACGACGGAAGCCCCGGCCTACGGGTTGCGAACATAGATCGCCTTACCCCAGGTCGCGGCCCGGAAAAAGTTCCAGCCTGGTTCGTTGGTTGTCATTATTTAAATCATTTGCCCCTGCCACTTAAGGCCCGCCGGGTCGCCCGAGTGTACCAGCCACATCGCAGCCAGTTCGTCACCGGCTCGCGGTGGATCGTCCGCCGCATTCAGTAAGCTCCAAGGAATCGAGTATTCTAACGTGTATCCGCGACCGTCGGCATCTTTTCGATAAGCACCCTGGTAGCCGGGTGGGTTGACCTTTAAGCCGTGCAGGTCCATGCCATATCGCAGATGAATGCAGGCTTTTTGTTCCGGTTCGTAAAACCAGAGGACCACGAAAGAGAGTTTATCGCTGAGATCGGCAGGACTGGCGGGGCGCCCCATGCGCTCGATCTCTGCGACAGCGCTGAGTGGCCAGCCTGTTTGCCGGTCGATTCGATCAGCAGGTAGTCGAACCGCCCCTCCTCGGCCAGGTTGCACACTTCCTTCAGAAGATCTTCGCGGAGTGTGCAGCAGATGCAGCCGTTGGAGAACTCGACGAGCTTCTCCTCGGGGCGGCTCAGCCCGGCCTCGCCCTCGCGGACAAGCTGCGCGTCGATGTTCACTTAGGACATGTCGTTGACGATGACCGCCACCTTCATCCCCTCACGGTTCGACAGGATGTGGTTGAGCAGCGTCGTCTTGCCGGCGCCAAGGAAACCGGATAGCACGGTGACGGGGAGGTTCTTCATGCGTTGATTCCACTCCATTGATGGCACAGTCTGTTAGGTGTTCGCGGCATCGTTCAGTTGAATCTGGGTGGCAGGACAGGAGAGCAGATGACTATTTTCGTTCACTAGGTCCTTTTAATGCGACCGCAGCCACTTCCTTCAGGTGCGTCCCACGGGTTGCACCAGCAACAACGACTAAACTCGAATCGTCAAGTGCGGCCAGTCGGTGGTGGATCCGCGGCGACGGCATCTTGCCGGCTTCGTCCCACTTGTCACTGGCCTTGTTCAGACTGTAAATGGTGCCGGTCATGCCACCGACGTACAGCCGATCGCCGGCGACGGCGGCGGCGATTCCGTTCCCGTTGGCCGGCATCCCCGGCACCTTCGGCCCGGTGGCCCACTTGCCTGTCGCCGGGTCGAACACGTCGATGGCGTCGCTGATGCCGCCCTCGGCCTTGAGCCCTCCGATCGCCCACACCTTGCCACCGAATGCGACCACCTCCAACGCTCGACGCTGGAACGGCTGGTCTACCTCCTTCCACTCCGGCTTGGCGGCCGACAGGTCGAGGACGCGTCCGGTCTTCGGCCAGGTCGCCTTCTTCTGGTCACCGGTCAGAGTCCACCCGCCGAAGACGTAGACCTTGCCCCCCACGACCGCTGCCCGGTGGGACGACCGCGCGACCGGCAGGGACGGCAGCGGTGTCCACTTCTTCGTGGCGGGATCGAACTTGGCAACGTCGGCGACGGAGTGCAGGTCTTCCGGGTCC